>JAMCWS010000139.1:0-11526 GCA_023480605.1 bacterium | reverse complement strand
TCCTGACACGCGAGACCTTGGCCCTGACCTGCGCCTCGAGGAAGTTGGGGACGGCGATAGCCGCCAGGATCGCGATGATGGCCACCACGATCAGTAATTCGATGAGCGTAAATGCCCGTTTCTCGTTACGGGTCCGTTGGCGATATGATGGCATGGTTGTGCCTCCTTTTCATGGATGAGGGACCCTGATGCGGATAGAACAAATTCCACGCCGACTTCGTAAATCTTTTATCTTTGTCATTACCATACCGTTCGTTCGCTCCGGAATGCAACAGGAAAATGCGGCGAATGAGTGGACAGCCACACCGCACTGCTCCGAGGGCCGGTTCGCGGCATTCCGGGGGGCGACTCGAAGATTACCGACTTTTACGGCTGAGGGGGGGCGGATCATGGCAAGGCGAACCGGTCGACGGTGCGGATCGGGCGCCGGTTCCGGGGTGGGAAAAGAAGGAATCAAAAAAAAAACGGGCGGCATGCTGCAAACGGGATGCCGCCCGATTTCCGATTGAACGAGGCGCGAAGGGGTTTACTTGGTGCCCATCACCACGGCGGCCGCGGCCGGAACCTCGCCGCCGCACCGGTAGATGTCGCCGAAGCTGATCGTGCCGTTGGTGGGATCATATGTGCCCCAGGCCAGGGCGGCCTGCTGCTCGTTGTTCACGTAATGCCACACGCGCCAGCCGGGGGCGCTGTCGAGGTGATCGGGGCCAAGACTGGCCAGATACCAGGCGTTGAATTTCAGGGCGTTCGGGTCGCTATTGCGGGTGACCGCGAAGTCCATGTAGTTACCGTAGAACATGCCGCGGCCCTGGCCATAAGTGCCGGTGGAGGGGAAATACTGCCGGGAGTTGGTCATGAACGGGTCGCGAATGGGATCCAGTGAGGTGATATACGCGATCGGCGTCGTCAGCCGGATCAGGCTGAAGTCAGCCCACGCGACAGCCTGGACGCCGCGGGCGGGATCGTAGGCGATGCCCTCGGGCGGGTATTTGTTGTTGTCGACGTAATACGACTCGAGAGCCGTGGCGGTGGCGCGCTGGTCGCTTTTGACGCGCGAAACCTTGGCACGAACCTGCGCCTCGAGGAAGTTGGGGACGGCGATGGCCGCCAGAATCGCGATGATGGCCACGACGATCAGCAGCTCGATCAGCGTGAAGCCGCGGGTCGTTTCGTGGGCGGGGGTCCGAACGATACGCATTAGACTCAAACCTCTCTGAGAGGGAAATATGAAAAAAAAGGGGGGAGCCTTTTTTTGTTCAGTCGGCAATGTGCATAAACAGCCTTGCATTTTTATAACAAATGGAACTGCGTTTCAATAGAAAAATGCAAGCCGTTGACGAAGGGTGCAGATATTTTCACTTCCTACGCTTATTTGAGGCCGTTTGGGTAAAGATTTATCTCTATACAGGCAGAAAATCATCATAAATCCTCATCAGAAAGGCAAGACTGATCAATTTTTAACAATTATTTCCACTTCGATTTAGCCGAATGTGTAAGCGATTGCATATTTATTCGATGGCGGTGCGGGCGAGCGCATCACCCTGCGAAGGGGCGTTAAGCAACCGACCGACACCGAAACTACCTCTCGGCCATTCGGAACGCAAATTTCTTGTCCGGTCCGCTCGCAGGCGAGATTGACGTGCAGATATGCCGGGATGATTGAAAATATTTGAGATGCCACTCGCCGGGGGGTGGCCGAATGGCCGCCGTGCATACTCGCCGGTCCGCCAGCCGGACAGCAGCGGCCTCGAATGGCCGGGGAGACGACGGCCGACTGCCTCGCCCGCAAAAAAAGAAGAGGCAATCACTCATCATGATGCCTCTTCACACGCGAGTAATGCAGGCTGCAGGATGCGCTTCGCGCGACGGTTCCTTACTTGTTGCCCATAACGACAGCGGCTTGCGGAGGCACCTGACCACCGCAACGATAGATGTCGCCAAAGCTGATCGTGCCGTTGGTGGGGTCATACGTGCCCCAAGCCAGGGCGTTGAGCTGTTGGCCGTTGGCGAAGTTCCAAACGCGCCAGCCGGGAGCGCTGTCGATGTGGTCGGGACCAAGGCTGGCTAGATACCAGCAGTTAAATTTCAGGGCATTGGGGTCGCTGTTACGGGTGACGGCGAAATCCATGTAGTTGCCGTAGAACATGCCGCGTCCCTGGCCGTAGGATCCGGTGGAGGGATAATACTGGCGGGAGTTGGTCATGAATGGATCGCGGATCGGATCCAGCGAGGAAATGTAGGCGATCGGCGTCGTCAAACGAATGAGGCTCAGGTCGGCCCATGCGACAGCCCAGACGGCCCGGGCCGGATCGTAGGCGAAGCCTTCGGGCGGGTATTTGTTGTTGTCGACATAATACGATTCAAGGGCCGTGGCGGTGGTTCGCTGGTCGCTTTTGACGCGCGAAACCTTGGCCCGAACCTGCGCCTCGAGGAAGTTCGGGACGGCGATGGCCGCCAGGATCGCGATGATCGCAACGACGATCAGCAATTCGATCAGGGTGAAACCACGGGTACTTCTCCTTAACATGGCAATGGCACGACTCATAGTCGCTCACCTCTCGGATGTAAATGGTGGGACAAAGGTTGGGGCCTTTATTCCCTCAATGTCGGCGTTTAGCAAAATCAATTGAATTAGGATAGGTCAATCGGCCACGTAAATCAACACAAATGTTGCGGCAAAACGGCAATTCGGTCATGAACCCGATCGGCCGGTTGCAATAGTCGCCCTCGGTCATTATCGCCTGATAAATAACTACTAATTTATTAATGCACAAATCGAATGGAAAGCGATGGAACGAATGCCCGCCGGGGCGATGGTACGGGCGATTCGTTGGAGCGGAAATGAGCCGGCACAGAGGCCGGCTCTCCGGGGGTGGCAACCTGCTCGCGAACCTTTAGGCAATCCTATTGCCCTTAATAACAAAGACGGCACTTATGGTGCCGTCTTTGCCGTTCACGTGTTTTGCCGCGGGCCGAACGGATCGGACCGCTTATTTGAAGCCCATGATAATGGCGGCCGGCGCGGGCACTTGGCCGCCGCAACGGTAGATGTCGCCGAAGCTGATCGTGCCGTTAGTGGGGTCGTAGGTCCCCCAGGACAAGGCGTTGAACTGCGTGCCGTTCATGAAGTTCCACAGGCGCCAGCCAGGGGCGCTGTCGATATGGTCCGGTCCCAGGCTGGAAAGATACCAGACGTTGAATTTCAGCGCATTCGGATCGCTGTTACGGGTGACCGCGAAGTCCATATAATTGCCATAAAACATGTGGGACAGGTTCGCAAAAGTACCCGTCGTGGGCGAATACATGCGGGCGTTGTTAAAGAAGGGATCGCGCAGAGCATCAGTCGAGGTGATGTAGGCGATCGGCGTCGTCAGGCGGATCAAAGGCCGATTAGCCGATGGGCACCCCCAGCCGCCGCTGGGAATGTTGGGATCCTGCTCGGGCGGATAGCGATTGTTGTCGACGTAATAAGCCTCGAGCGCCGTGGCGACGGACCGCTGGTCCGAACGAACGCGCCCGACTTTGGCCCGCACTTGCGCTTCGAGGAAGTTCGGCACGGCGATGGCCGCCAAGATCGCGATAATCGCCACGACGATCAGCAGTTCGATCAGGGTAAAGCCGAATTTCTTTTCACGATGCGATTCGATCATAAAATGCATGGGCTTTTTCCTTTCAAATAAAGAAAAAAAATTGGTGGCTTCGATCTTTGGGACCGGAAATCACTATTTTACATCTTATGCCGCCTTTTTACGCCAACCGACAGAAATGTCAAGCATTTTTTTTCATGATCAACGAATCAACGGATGTGACCGGGTTTGGCGGCGTTCCGCGTCGCCGGTTCTAAAACGGATCGACGATGCGGGACGTGGAACAGGCCGGGCGAAACAAGGCCGACATCTATCCCGCCGGAGATCGAAAATGACCCCCGGCAACCCATCGGCGCCGACGAAACGGTGTTGCATATTGCGTCGGCGGGAGTACCATAATGCCGTCGGGAGGACGGCGGATGCGGCTGACGTATGCGGAAATCGACTTGGCGGCGCTCAAACACAATCTGGCGCGCATCAAGGAACGGATCGGGGCGGCTGAAATCACGGCGGTGGTTAAGGCCAACGCTTACGGTCATGGGATGGTGCCGGTGGCGCGCGCCGCGCTGGAGGCCGGGGCCAGTTGCCTGGGGGTCGGGTTTCTCGAAGAGGGAATGCGCCTGCGCCGGGCGGGAGTGGCGGCGCCGGTGCTGGTGCTGGGCGGCGTGCTCTTCCACCAGGTGCGCCAGTATATCCGCCGCGAGCTCGATATCACCGTCTCGTCGCTGCCGCTGGCCTACGCCGTCAACAAGGAAGCCGGCCGCCTGGGCGCCCGTGCCCGCGTTCACCTCAAATTCGACACGGGCATGAACCGGATCGGCATGAGCCACGTCGACCCCGACCGGGTCTTCAGCCGTCTGACGGCGCTTGAAAACCTGGAGATCGTCGGGATTTACTCCCATCTGGCCACGGCCGACGAAGCCGACCCGGCCTTCACCAACCTGCAGATCGAGCGCTTCGGGGCCGTGGCCGAGTCGGCGCGCCGCCATGGCTTCGCGCCGCGCTGGCTGCACCTGGCCAACTCGGCCGCCGCCCTGCGCCACCCCGGGGCCGTCTTCAACATGGTGCGCGTCGGGATCGCGATGTATGGCATCTACCCCTCGGCCGAGGTGTCGCGCGAGGCGGCGCTGCGGCCGGTGCTGGCGTTCAAGTCGCGCGTCGTTTTCCTCAAGGAGGTCGCCGCCGGCCAGGGGGTCAGCTACGGCCTGACTTACGTGACCGAGCGGCCGACGCGCATCGCCACCGTTCCGGTGGGTTACGGCGACGGCTACTGGCGGACGCTCTCGAACCGGGCCTGCGTCCTCATCCGCGGGCGCCGCCGGCCCGTGGTGGGGCGGGTCTGCATGGACCAGATCATGGTCGATGTGGGACCGGAGAGCGCCGGCGCGGGCGACTCGGCCGTGCGCGTGGGCGACGAGGTGGTGATCTACGGCCGGCAGGGGGCGGAAGAGATCGGCGTCGAGGAGATCGCCGCGCTGGCCGGCACGATCCCTTACGAAATCACCTGCGCCCTGGCCCAGCGAGTGCCGCGCGTGGTGGTGGGGGGTTGACGTGATATTTTGGCCGGAATGCCATTCGAGTCCGCTCCGGATGGAGGCGCGTTGGGAATCTCATGGGTGACAGATGGAAAGAGGCCGGCTGCATTCTGGTTTTGCTGGCTGTCTTCCTATTGATCTACGCGCTGTTGATGCAGGCGCCGCCGACGCTTGACGGCGTTATTTATTTATACCAGGCCTGGGCGCGGCCCCGGCAATTCAATCACTATCACATGCTTTACGTGCCGCTGCTCAGCGTGGCGATGGACCTGGGCGGATGGGTCGGGAACTTCCGTGCTCAGACGTCGGGCACGATGCTCTCGGCCGCGTTCATGGCTGTCGCGGCGGGGCTGTTTTATCTGCTGCTGCGCCGCGCGGGGATCGGGGTGGGTCTGGCTCTGATTTTCGCGCTCCTGTTCGGCCTGGCCAATCCCGCCCTCGAAAACGCAACGACCGTCGAGATTTATGCCCCGGCGATGGCGGCCGTCCTTCTAACCCTTCATGCCTTCTGGCGGGAAATGGAGCACCCCGCCGCGCGCCACGCCATGGCGCTGCTGGGCGCCTGCGCCCTTGTGGCGCTGATCCACGTCGGCTTCTGTCCATGGGTGCTGGCGCTTTACCTCAGCCTGAGTTGGGTGCATCGGCGGCGGCCGCGCCAAGCCCTGGGCTACCTCCTCCACGGGGCCGCCGTCCTGGTTATTTTACTTTTGGCGATTGCGCTCGCCGGCCCATCGGCCCGCGCGACCGGCAATCAATACGCCTGGATGTTCGGCGAGTATTTCAACAGGATGCCGCCGTGGCGGATGCTGTATCGCCTGCTGGCCGCCCCGATGTCGGACGTTAATTTCAACATGGGTCTGGCGCTTTTCCCGGCGATCGCGGGTTGGCCGATCATGGCGCGGCGGTGGCCGGCGCTGGCCGTATTGACCGCCGTGGCGACGGTCCTTTTTCTCGGATTCTTCAGCTTCTGGATCGTCGATTGCGGGAATTTTTATTTTGCGGTCCTGCCGCTGTGGACGCTATTGGCGGCGGTCGCCACGCAGGCGGTCATCGAACGCGGAACCGGCCGCCAGTTGGCCTGGTTTTTCGTTTTACTGGCCGCCGACGCGGGTATTTTCCTCTTTGCCCTGTCGCCGCCATTGACGCGCCGCGAATATGACCCGATGACGCTCGCCCCCTTGTGGGTGATCGGGTTTTACGCTTGGCTCGCTTCGGCGGCCTGGCTGCTCGCCGTCCGTCGCGAGGGCCCCGCGGCGCGGCGAACGCTATCCTGGACGCTGCTTTTCGCGTTCCTCGCCCTCGGCGCGCAAGCCACGGCCTACGTGCCGCGCCTCATCAAGGCGAGCCGTTTCGGCGGCCTGGGCCCGGTGGCCGCGGCATTGCTGCGGATCGATCCGATACCGGTCAATCCGGTCAGTCTCGTGACGGCCTATCATGAGTTCGGCGTCCTGGCGCAGACACGCCTTCCGACCGGCGGCCTGGAAATGATCGGCACGAGCGCCGCCGGCGGCGATCATGCGGGCCGTCCGACGCTCGACCGTTGGGTGCTGGAGACGGCCCGACCGAGCCGCCCGCTCCATCTCTGGTTCGACTCGGCGGCGATGGCCTACGCGCGGACGCACTGGAACGACGGCGCCATGCGCGGCATCCCGCTGGATCTGCTTGATTTCGAGCGGCGCGACTCGGGTGGATTCACGTTCTACCGGGTGCGGTTCAAGGACCCGGCCGAAGGCGGGCGCCGTTGGGCGAAGTTGGACGCGGGCGGCCCGCCGTAAGTCACCGGCGCGTGGACCGGCGACGGAGCCTACCGGGGGCTTGAAGCCGCGGCGGCGGGGGCGCCGATGAACTCCACGTTCTTGAATGAAAACGCCGACGCGTCGTCGCGGGTGCGATCGAGGTAGGGGGAATACATGCGCGCCGACATGGCGTGCGCTTCGGTGTCGATTTCGAGCAGCCGGATGTAACCGCCGCCGGAGTTTTCGCCCTGGTAATCCTGCAACAACTGATAGATGCGATTGCCCCTGGGGCCGACGTCGTCGCGCCAGGCCGACGAACCCGTGTGCCCGCAGAGCACGAGCAAAACGTTGGGGTATTGGGAAATGAGCTGGTCGTAAAGGGATTGGGGGCTCGTGTCGCCGTAGCCGCCGTTGGTTTGCATGATCGTGCCCTCCCGGGTGAGGAAGGAGTGGGTGGCGACGATGACGTTGGCGTCGGGGTGGGCGGCGACGATGGATTTGGCCCAGTCGATGGGCGCCTGGCGCGGCCATAATTCGAGGGTGAGAACGAGCCATTTGAGGCCGCCGGCGTCGAAACGATACCAGGCGTTGTCGCTCTTGCCCTCCTCGAAGCGGCCGCGCTGCTCGTGCTCTGCGGGCACGGGGAAAAAGCGGTTGAACTGGGTGGTGACGCGCAGGTTGGCGCGCACATTGCCGGGGGCGGCGCTGCCCCCGACCTTGACGGCGGCGGTGTCGTGGTTGCCGAGCGCCAGCGCGTAGGGGAGGCCGGCGGCGTCGAGGATCTTGAATCCCTCGCTGGCCGTGGTCCACATGCGGTGGTCGGGCGTATCCCAGTTGATGATGTCGCCGACGCCGATGACGAAGCGGATGTTTTCGGCCCGGCGGTTGGCGGCGATCCAGTTCATCTGGCTGGCGAACATGGCGGGGGCGCCGCTCATCTCGCACTGGGTGTCGGGCAGGACGGCGAGGGTGAACGGTTCCGCCCAGGCGCCCTGGCAAAGCACGAATACGACGAGAAGGAGCAATTTTTTCATCGCGCGCTCGCTTTTGGGGTCACGGAACATAAAGCCGATCGGCGGCAGGCGGTATGATGGCATCGGCGGCGGGGCGAGGCAATGGATTTCAGCGGGCCGCGCAGAGGGCATGACCCATCGGGGGTTCGAACCACGGAGACACAGAGATATCAGAAAAAAACCTTGATGGTGGGTCTGGGCGGGGCGGATAATCGCGGCGGTCGGGCGAAGCGGGCGTTTGGCCGGTGTTGGGATCGGTCGGAGGGGATCTTCGAAGATCCTGCGGGCGCTTCTTTGGCACGTTTCGGGCGTTTGGGAGCCGGTTTGGGCGAGATGGGCGGCGGGCGGGGCCAGATCGGGACGCAGCCGGAATGCGGAGCGGGCGACCGACGGCGGGAGGCGGAGGTGGACATGCGGACCATGAAGAAAACTTCAACAGATGTGGTGAATGGGGCGCGCGGGCCGGGCCGTGGCCGATCAGGGTGGTAAGCCGGGACAGGCGCAGGCCGACGGGCGTCGGCCGGGCTGCGGAAAATTATGACAGAGGCAAGGCGAAAGGGGAATACCCTAAGGGGAACGTGGGGGATGGTCGAGGAGCAAGATGATAAATAGGGCTGGTCGGTAACATGAAATAGAAACAATAAAATTTCGAGGGAAATTATGCAGACTAGCACCGAAAATGCAAAATCGCAGACATTAGGCGCGAAGCGTAAGGAGGTAACCAAATCGTGGCTCTACCATGGTATCAAAAGGCCGGCAATCAACCCGCGCTTATTGGAACAATCGGTACGATTATCGGGGCAATCCTGACAGCCGTCGCGTTTATATACAGTGACCGCTTTCTGCAAGCCCCGGGGCTCAGAGATAAGATTGAAATGCTGAAGTCACAGGTTATGGAAAAAAACAATCGAATAAGCACGCTTGAAACGCAGTTGGTACCTTTTAGGACGATTGCCTTGGAGAAATATACCGGGGATGAGAATCAGAGGATGAAGAAGCTTGCGTCTGCCTTATTCGATTTGGAAAATGATGTCGATATAATCAAGCGATATTCCGATGTAGCCAAAATGAATGCGCTGGGGATGGATGTAGAAGTTGTCCCACCGTTACAATACAACAGCCCTATATCTACACTTCTTATGGGTACATGGCAGTCAATTGAAGGCAGACTTGTAATGAGCAAGACGATAGAGGCCGAAAAAAAGTATCGTAAAATTGTGGATAAATATCCTCATTTTCCATTTTCTTATTACTATATTTCAGATTGTCTAAAAGAGCGTGGCGATCCCTCTTGGAAGGATTACGCGCACAAAGCAATAGATATTCTTGAAAAGACAACATCCATAACTGGTCATCATCATAATCATGATGAAATGCTGCAATATCTTAAGAAAGAGCTTCAAGTAAATTAAGGGCGTCGCGCACGGTTTATCGATGGTTGAAGATTAGACCATTTACTAAGAAGATCGAAATATGGACTACACGAAACGGCTTTGGGAGCATGAAAAACCCGAGGAACTGGCCTCATCGGAATCTGAGTGTAGCTCAAGATACGCTCATCTTAGTAGCCTGAGTAGTAGCGCCAGGCCCTATGTGTCATCATTCGGACGGCAGGAGACTACATTATTACGAAGAAGATTTACTCGAAAGACAAGGCTTTCCCGGCGGGGCGGCCGTCGGTTTTGATTGATACGCGGGTGATTTATTGGAGGAACAAACTGGAGCAGTTGGCGAAGCTACCGGATGGGCGTTGGACTTGATTCGCATTGAAGCGCCGTTCAGCCGAAACGAAACCATAAAAACTACTGGAGTGGGACGAAGTAGGAACGCGGATAGCGGAACCGGCGGCGGGGGTTTTCGTGGCGTTCGGGTATACGGGGGATGCCGAGGCGGAGTGCGGCGCGTTCCACCAGAAGACGGGGTGGATCATCAAGCTCATCACCGTGCAGGAAATCCTCGACGAGCAATTCATGCAGAAGATGTAGACGGGCACATCTGGACACTATTCAATAAAATGGCTGAAGCCGGGTCGAGAAGCCGCACTGAAGCGCGCTGGAGACTCAAGTCCATCCAGCACCCACCGGCTGAAACCGGGGACAAAGAAGAGCCGGCTAAAGACCGGCTAAAAAGACCAATCCAGAGCGGTGTCAAGATGTGCCAGATGTAGATGGGGGAAGGGACGATCCGGCGGGGCGGGGGTGATCCCGCACGGGGGGGAAAGGGCGTTTATCACGCAGAGACACAGAGGCGCAAAGCGTCGCAAAATCAACCGTCATGGGCGGCGATGGATTGTTTGAGGTGGGGCGCGGGGATGGCGGAGCGGGGGTCTCCGGAAACCGCGCCGGACTTGGCACACCGAGGCACCTTCAGGCATGTGCGCATTGGCCCCGAGTCTTCCATACGCCGCCGAAACGGCCGGGCTGCCCGAGCCGCAGACCCGGGGGTATTACTTCAACCTGATGCGGAACCTGTCGGCGACCTCGCTGCGGCTGGAAGTCGAGCGGGTCGCGGCGGCCGGATTCAACGTGATCATCTTCCCGGCGTTCACCAACGGCTGGACGCTGTTCCCGAGCGAGACGGCGCGGGCGTACGGGATCGGGGCGATCAACCCGTTGTTCCGCAAGTGGAATCCGTTCGCCGAAGTGATCGGGAGCGCGCGCGACGCCGGATTGGCGGTGTGGGCGTTCACGCGCCCCTACAACTTCCACCCGCGCCACTCGATATCGGAACACAAACTCTTGCGCAAGCACCCGCGCTGGCGGGTGCGCTGCCACCCCGAGTTCCAGAGCGCCGAGAGCCGTCGCTACGAGGAGCGCCACCCGTGCCCGCTCAATTCGGAGTATCAGCGCTACCTGGCCGACGTGCTGGCGGAGATCGCCACCGGATATCCGGTCGACGGGGTGGTCATTCACTACAGCGGATTCGGCCTGCAGGGGGGTGAGCTTTCCGAAACGCCGTATTGTTTCTGCCAGTCGTGCCGGCGCAGCTACCACGACATCCACGACGCCGACATCGTGCGCGACGCGATGGGCGGCAACATCGACCGGGTACGGATCTGGCAGTTCCAGGAAAGCCACGAGCACCTGATCTACCTGCGCCACCGGCTGATGCGGTCGCGGCGGACGCTGCGGATGATCTGCTGGACGCCGCCGTTGTGGCGTTACGGGCCGGCACGCCAGCTCGACCCGCTGCGGGTATTGCCGGTGGACTGGCCGACGGAACTGGCCTCGGGCAGCATCGACGAAGTGCTGGTGGACCACGACGGCGAGCGGTGCGGGCCGCTGACGGGGGCGCGCATCGCGGCGGACTATTCGTTCCTGGGCGACCGGGTGCTTTTCATGCCGGTGTATATGGTCGACCAGATCAAGGATCTGCAATATCCGCTCGAAACGCTCGGTCGTTATCCGACGCCCGGCTTCATCGCCCAGTTTCAGACGAGCCTTTCGGAGCCGGACGCGCGCGCGATACGGGAGCGTTACCTGGCTAATCCATCGCTGCTGCCCGAGTCCGAGCCGATCCGGACGGCCGTCTTTCTGCTGGACCGGGTGCGCCTGACGCACGAGAGCCAGCCGGTGATCCACGACCTGATGCACGACTTTCTGCGCCTGCTGACGCGCCAGTTGCCGCATTTCATCATGATTATGATGATGACCAG
>JAMCWS010000104.1:2015-12486 GCA_023480605.1 bacterium | reverse complement strand
TGCTCACCTCATGGAAGGCGCGAAACGTATTCTCGTCATCGATGACGATCCCAACGTCTGCCTTTACCTTGAAGAACTCGTCGGCAAGCTGGGCTATGGCGTCGAGACGGCGCTGACCTGCCGCGAAGCCATCGCGCGGCTGAACGAGTCCGTCTATGACGGCCTGCTGCTCGACATCTACCTCGAAGACGGCCGGGGCGACGAGATCCTCGATTGGCTCAGCAGCCATCGGCGCCGCGATCCGGCCATCATGATGAGCGGCCTGGCCGACTACTCGCTGCTGACCGACGTCGTTGAAAAAGGCGCCGCCGACCTGATCCCCAAGCCGATCCAGCCGTCGGTCCTGCGGCGCACGTTGCGCCTCATCGTCGACCAGCGCATTCGCCCCCATCGCGCGCCCAATCCGCCTCCCGGAACGTGAATCCGTTCTCGCGCCGCGGGCGGGTTGCGGGGCTGGACTCATATTCGATTACGATCACGATCGCGATCAAGGAACATACGGGGGGCGGGAATTCTCTCGGTACGCCTTTGGCGTAGAAGGGTCGCGTCAGTCCTCGTCGAGGATCAGCGAGCCACGCAGGGCGACGAGGTCGGGCAGGTTGTTCCGGCGGAGATACGCTTCAATCCCTTCGAGCACCTCGATCGGCGCCTTGGGATTGACGAAGTTCGCCGTGCCGATCGAAACGGCGGCGGCGCCGGCGATGATGAACTCCAGCGCGTCGTCGGCCGTCATGATGCCCCCTTGGCCGATGACGGGGATCGAGACCGCATGGGCGGCTTCCCAGACCATCCGCACGGCGATGGGTCGGATCGCCGGACCCGACAGCCCCCCGGTGACGTTGCCCAGGCGCGGGCGGCGCGTGCGCACGTCGATGGCCAGGGCCAGGAAGGTGTTGACCAGCGAGACGGCCGCCGCCCCGCCGGCCTCGGTCGCGCGCGCCATCGTCGCGATCGAGGCGACGTTGGGACTGAGCTTGACGATCACCGGCCGCCCCTCGGCCGCCTCAACCACCCGCCGCGTCACGTCCTCGGTCATCACCGGATCGGATCCGAAAGCCAGACAACCGGCCTTGACGTTGGGGCAACTGACGTTGAGCTCCAGGGCGTCGATCCGCGCCTCGGCGGCCAGGCGCCGCGCCAGCGCGATGTAGTCCTCGACCGTCGAACCGCAGATGTTGGCGATGCAGGCCGTGCCGAGACCTTGGAGCGCCGGCAGTTTGGTCGCGATGAATTCCTCCACGCCGACGTTTTGCAGTCCGATGGCGTTCATCAGGCCCGACGGTGTCTCGGCCAGGCGCTGCGGCAGATTGCCGGGGCGCGTCTCTAGGGTCAGCCCTTTGAGGAAGATCCCCCCCAGCCGGGCGGGATCGTAAAACGGAAGATACTCCGTTCCGTAACCGAACGTGCCCGAGGCAACCGTGACGGGATTCTTCAGACGGAGCGGCCCGATCTGAACACTCAGATCGGGCCGCGGGGATTGAGTCGAATCGGATTTCAAGATGTGGTCCCGCTCCCGGGAATCACTGCTTTTCCATGGCGCGCAGGACGATGACCGCGCGACGGTTCTGCTGGCGTCCCTCGGGGGTGGCGTTGGTCGCCGCCGGCTTGTTCGCGGCGTTGGACTGCAGGATGAAATCCTTTTCGGGCAGTCCCTTGCTCATCAGGTAATCGATGACGGCGAGTGAGCGTCCAGCCCCCAAGTCGAAATTATTTTTCCACCTGTTTCTGGAGACGACCACCGGGCGGCTGTCGGTGTTGCCCTGAACGGTAATTTCATGGTTGGGGTAATCACGCCTGATCTGCTCGGCCACCTTGTCGAGCAGAGCTTTGCCTTCGGGGCGCAGAGTGTTCTTGGCCGTGTCGAAGAGGACGTTCATCGGCAGGATGATTTCGACGCCCTTCGCCAGCCGGCGGAGTTCCCCCTGGACCTTGGCCAGTTCGTCTTCGAGTGCCTGGTTTCGCGCGGCCAGATCGGCATTTTCCCGTTTGAGGCGATCCAGTTCGGCCGTGTCGACGGCGGGAGCCGGCGCTTCGGCCGCCATCGGCTGGCCGCATTTTTCGGCGAACATTTCCGGGGTCATGTCGTCGTGCTTGAAATCGTACCCAAACCAGCCCAGCAGGAAGTCGCTGGCTTCGGAGACGTCGACGCCGGCGCGCAGCATCAGCCCGAAGTGGGTCAGGAACGGATCGCAAATGGCCACCTCGGCGCCCGTGTATTCCCAATACTGGTAGCCGCGCGGCATGAGGCACATGCCGTATTGCAGGTCGCTGCGCCAGTGCTTATAGTTGAGATCCTTGGCCGGCTTGCCCCAGAATTCCATCATCGGGCTGGTCATCCACTGTGCCCAAAGCGTGTCGTCTTCCTTAAAATAATTCATGTACGCGGCTTCGCGATAGTCCTGGTTGATGTGGACCGCCTGCCACCAGAGAAAGCCCAGCCGGGTGCGGCTTTCGGGGTAAACGCCCGTGCCGCGCATGTCGAGTTCGGCCGTGACGCCGTTGTGCGTGATGGCGCCCAACTGCAGGAAGTCGGTCGCCTCGACGTAAACGCCCAGCGAGGGCGGCCACATGCCGGTGGTGGGATTCTCGTGCGTGGCGCCGACGCCGAGATTGATCATATCGCGGAAATCATAATAACGATTGATCCCGTAGCGGCAGCCGGTGGCCGTGAAAGCCACGGCCGCCAGGAGCGTCCATAACATAATCCGCTGGCTTCGTGTGCGCATCTTAACAGCATCCTTTGGTCGACTTGGAGCGGGGAGGTATCCTCGCCGTGACAATAACTTAAACAAGGTGATAATCAATATAACACCAGTCACTACAGCGTAAAAAAATTAGAAACGCTGGGGATTGAATTGTCAAGCGGTTTAGGGGTGGTCGTAGGCTTGTTTTTCGCCCCCGCCGGCCGGCGCCAACGGCCCAGGCCGACCGGGCAAAAAAAAACGGCCACTTTGAAGGCCGGAATGTGGCCGGTGGTAAAAATTCGTGCGAGTTCCTTGAACTCTCGTCGGATCAATCACTCGCGAGCAGGCCAAGACTTAGAAATCCTTGCTGTTGTGGTCGAGGGGTTCGGTAATGGTGCAGGTGACCGGCTCGTTGATCGAGTGCAGGTCGTAAACGCCCTCGCCGGGGCAGACGGGAATATGCTTTAGATAACCCGATCCGTCATCGCTGACCAGGTCGCTCCAGGCGGGCGTGGTGCTGCCGGGCGCGTTGGTGGTCAACGCCCATTGTTCCTTGGCGCCGTCGATCTTGGCGAGTTGCTCCTGGCAGGAACGCTGGCGGGCGAGCACGCGCTGGCGCAGCCAGGTCGTGGCGGCGATGGCCAGCACAATGCCAAGGATGGCCACGACGATCATGATTTCCGTCAGGGTGAAGCCTACCCGCGAAGTTCCTGTTCGTTTGGTTGTCAGCCGTCGCATGGTTCGGTTCCCTAGAGGTCGGTCGGGGCGATCGCCCTCGCACCCCCTGGAGCGGCGGGCCAGGGGATTGAAAAAAGGGCGACAGGATTCCGCGGAAGGAATGCCATCGCCCTTGTTGTTCAGGCGGCCGGCCATGGAGCCAGTCTAGCCGCGGCGCGGAGCCGCCGGCGCGCCCGACATGCGCTTACTGCAACACGTGGTTGCCACCGATCGAGCATGTCGAATCGGCGCCGACCGTCGTCGCGTCATAGGTGCCGTTCTCGGGGCAGACGGGGGTCTTTTTCAGATAGCTGTCGGCACCCACCAGGTCGCTGGCGATCGTGCAAGCGGTGCCGGCGGCGATGTTCTTCTCCATCGCCCACTGCTCCTTGGCGCCTTCAATCTTCGACAGGTTCTCCTGGCAGGCCTTCGTGCGCGATTCGTTACGGGCCTTGACGAACCCGGGAACCGCGATCGAGATCAGGATGCCGATGATCGCCACGACGATCATGATCTCAACCAAGGTGAAACCTTTGCGGGACTTCTTAAACATTTTCATCATCGCTTCCTCCTATGATTTTCGGGGCGCGCGGTTGGCGCCCTGTTCATTCCTGTTGCCTCATGTGTTTGCAAGCCCGATGCCAATTACTGCCCAATGTCTTTTTTTCTTGCTCACCTCCTTGTTTCGCGACTTAAACTCAATGTCGATAGCCTTTCACGAGCCGCCGGAAGTATCCCTTCGGCCGATGTGACAGGCTGGCGCCAATCGGTCGTGACGTGTAATGGGTAAATCGTTACCCAGAGGGACGGGAAAGGCTTTACCCAACGGGCCAGCCGGACGATGGCCGCGCTTAGTCGCTTCCTCATCCGACCGCCTCCTGACCGACGTATCGGTACGCACCGCGCTCGGATTCGATCATTTCGGTGAATATGGGTGTGTTGATCGCATAAGCCTGGGTGCCCAACACGACCTGGCGTCCCACGCGCGAGTCGGCGTTGATGACCAGCGGGGCCTTAAGGTTGGCCGTCATCCGGATGGGCGCGTCGCGGGGAACGTTGACGATGCAGATGGCCGCGCAGTTCCCGGCGTCGGCGGTGCCGATGAGGCGCGCCGTGTCGACGTCCAGATCGAACCGGTAATGGGAATCGGCGACGTTAGGATCGACCACGATGAAAGCCAGCTCCGGATTGTCGAGCGACTGGAGCCACTTGAACGGGCTGCCCGCAGCGTCGTGCTCGAGCAGGATGTAGCGGGTGTCGGCGGGAAAACCCAACACCCCTTCGGGGAAGTCGATGACCACTTCCTCGGGATATTCGATCTCGCCAAAGCGTGTGGTGTGGAATTTCATGCTTGCGCCACTTTCCGGCGAGCGTTACGCGCGCCCGCGTTCATCGGTCCTTCGCCCGGAGCGGATTGGGTTACTTCCTGCTCTGGTGATCCAGCCACAGACTGGTCAGGAGATCGGGATTGGACGGACTGGATTGCGCCGCCAATTCGTTCTGCCTGCGGATCAACTCGTAAATTTCCTCGCGATGCACGCTAATGTTTTTTGGAGCCTCGACACCCAGGCGAACCTGGTTGCCCCGGATCTCGATAATGCGCAGCGTGATCGCGTCGCCTATGCGAATTCCTTCGCCCGATTTACGCGTCAAAATCAACATGTTCCCCTCAGCCTTCCTGGACGGTCGATGACTCCATGTCAGGGGATATGGCTCTGCCAAATCTATACGGTAAGTCCGCGACAATACTTTAGCGTCGATCCCGCGGCGAGCGCCCGTCGGGCGCTTTCACCGCTCCTGGGGCGCGCCCGCCGGATTCGGGTCGGCGATGGTCTCGCGCGCTTCCTTGCGGTCGCGCAGGATCCGGCGCTGGATTTTGAATAAATAATGGATCAGGCTTTCGCGGTCGTTTTCATGGATGTGGGTGAAGCTCACGCCGACGTCGTAGCGCGGCTGTCCGGCCGCTTCCGACTGCGCGGGCAGGCAGCGGACGATCCGCCCCAGGCAGTCGATCACCACCGGCGGCGTCATCGGCAGGCGCATGTGCAGGCGCAGGTAGCCCTCCACCGGCAGGGCGTCGCGGCTCATGAATCCCAGACCCGTTCCCGAGCAGTTGGTGACGGCCAGCGGCTTTTGGGCGCCCTGGGCCAGCGGATCCTGGCCGCCGCGGATGAACGACACCAGGTCCTCGATCCGCGCCGTCAGATCGCCGATCATCTCGCGCAGGGCGGCGATCTCCTGGCGCAATTCCTCGTGGGGATCCTCGTCGGTGCTTCGCCACAGGCGCGCCGTTTGGCTTTCGCCCGTCTCCAGCGTGTTGATGCGCGAAAGCACCTCCTCGGCCACGGCCTGGACCTGCGCGGGGTCGACGAGTTGGTACGTCATTTCGAAATCCACCACGAACCGCGGCGATTCGCGCCGTTCATCGAAGGCCACCCGCACGACGACCGAGCGCGGCGTGCTCGAACGGATCCGCACCGGGCAGGCGTGCTCGATGCCGCCTTCGGTCCATTCGAGCGTGGCGTGCGCGTCGGCGCGCGCCGGCATGTGCGCGGCGCGCCGTTCGTCCAGGTCGATGACCATCGTCTCGCCATTGCTCGACCGGACGGTTCCCGTCAGGGGCTTGCCGTCGGACAACAGGAGTGTCGGTATCGTGACTGCCTGGTTTCTGGCGATATCAACCGATGTCATCGCTACGGCATTTCCCATGCGGCCGAAGATGCGCGAGGAGGCGGATCGATCGCCCCCACTCCCTCCCCGGGGGAAGGAATCCGTGTTTGTTATCGGCAAAAGGGATGGGCGGGTTGACGCCAAAATGGCGCGGGGGAGACGAAAACGCGGGGCTCTCGCCAACGATTTCGATTTCGATTACGGTAACGATAACGAAACGAGAGAGAGGATCAGCGACGCTGGTCACGCAGGGCGCGGTTCATGTCGCGCTGCTGGTCGCGGCGTTTCATGTCCTCGCGCTTGTCGAGGGTCTTCTTGCCGCGCGCCAGACCCAGCAGGACTTTGGCGCGCCCGCGGGCGAAGTAAACCCGTAGCGGCACGAGCGTGTAGCCTTTGCGCGCCACGGCGGCGCCGAGTTTGTCGATCTCGCGCCGGTGCAGGAGGAGTTTACGCGGGCGGATCGGATCGGCGTTGAACCGATTGCCCTGCTCGTAGGGGGGGATGTGGAATTGCTGGATCCAGGCCTCGGCGTCTTTCACCTGGGCGAAGGCTTCGTTGATGCTTCCCTGGCCCTGGCGCAGGCTCTTGACTTCGGTGCCTTTGAGTTCCAGACCCGCCTCGAAAGTTTCTTCGATTTCATAGAGATGGCGCGCCTTGCGGTTCTGGCAGACGACCTTCTCTCCGGATTCGGTTTTCTGTTTGCCCATGATCTTCGCCGTCGCGCGCCGCCGACGGTCCGTTCCTTATTTCCGTGTCCCGTCGGCCGGCGCGGTCGGGACCGGCCGGACGTAGACGCCCACGTAATCCTGACGCCGGCTGCCCTCGAAAACCGGCTTGTAACCGAGTGGCTCAAGGGCCGGGGCCGCCTTCTTCCATTGCTTCGGCTCGCTGATGATGACCGGCGGCAGCGCGGCGGCCTGTCGCGATAGTATCGCCGGATTGCTGTCCATGTCCACCATCCGATAATGACCGTAAACTTGCAACTCGGGCTTCATGGTGTCGCCCAGGGCGCCGACGACACGCGGTCCGCCGGTCAGGTGGCGGTCGATCGTCTGACTCATGATCCGGAAGCTTTTCGCCCGGTTGATCACCGGGTTGATGGCGACGAAAACTCCCAACTCGCCCAGGTACATGCAGATGATGACCAAACGGAAAGCATCGCCCCAGGTTCGCGCCCTGCGCCAGGCCCAGGCCGTGCCCGCCAAAAACAAGCCGTAGGCGACCCAGACGGCCAGGTGGATCGGGCGCAGATCCATCGCCAGTTTTTGGGCCACGTCGGCCCGGCGGGCGAAAAAGACCGCCGCGCCGGGCATGCCCAGGCCCAGCGCCCGCGCCACGACGGTTAACAGCCGCCGCACCCAGGCGAACACCGCCCGGCCGCGCAGGGCGGTCTCGAAATACCACGCCGTCAGGATCGCCATCGCCGGGAACATCGGCAACAGGTATTGTTCCCGTTTGCCCGGAATGATCGAGAAAAACACAAACAGCGGGAGCAACCACGCAAGGAGCGGGCGCAGGACCGGCCATTCGGCCAACGGCTCGCGCCGCCGGCGCCACAGGTGGATGAGTCCGGCCCCCAGGAAAAGCGCCCACGGGGTGAAGCCGTCGCTCAGGAGGCTTTCCAGATAATACCACGGCGGGCGATTATGGAGCCGGGGATTGACCAGCCGCTCGAGGGTGGCCGACTCGATCTGGTGCTCGACGAAACCGGCCGGAGCCGTGTGCGTCTGCCACCATAACCACCCTCCAACGAGCGCGACGGTTGCCGCCAGGCCGGCCGCCAGGCGCACTTCGCGCAACGGGCGCGCCCCACGCGCGCGCCAGGCTTCCCACGCCAGCGGAACCAGCGCGATGAGCAGGACGGGCGGGCCCTTGGTGAAGAAGCCGCCCAGAAATCCGAGCCAGTAGAGCAGCACCCTGGCGCGCGTCAACGGTTCGCCGGGCCGTCGCGCCAGCCAGGCCCACATCGAGATCATCACGAATCCGGTGAATATAACGTCCAGCCGCGCGGTGGCCGTTTCAACGCAAAACAAGGGCGAAGTCACCAGCAGCCAGGCGGCCAGCCAGCCCACCGGCCGGCCGAAGCGGCGTCGGGAGAGCAGGTAAGTCAGCAGGACCGCCAGCGTTCCCATGAAGACCGACGGAATCCGGACGGTCCACGTCGAGACGACCCGGCGGGTCAGTTCGAGCATCGCCGCGAAAGCCCAGAACGGCAGCGGCGGCTTCTGACCGTAGGGTTCGTAGTTGACCGTCAGCAGCAGCCAGTTGTGGTCGGAGCGCTCGAGCAATTCCTTCGCCACTTGAACGTAGCGCGTCTCATCCGGCCCCCACAGGTCCCACATGCCCATGGTCCAGGCCCACAGGCCCAGGCAGGCCGCCAGCAACAGGGCGAGATCGCGCCACATACCGGGGGCGGCCCCCGCCGCCAAACCGGCGGACGAGGCGGGAGGCAATGATTCCTGGGCTTCAGCCCTTGTCGGCGTCGTGAACGGCATTAGACTAATACACCTGTCTACAGTATTTCGGTGCGGGATGCCCGGCACCCCTGCCCGCTCGACCGGCCCGCGGACACAAATAAACATCATAGCGCAACTGTCCCGATAATATGCAAGGCGGATCGCTACGGCGGAGATTCGCTGGAGTTGGCAACGCTCCCGCCGTTCCACCGCCAGGCAGAAAAACCGTGAGATCCCGGACTTGTGATTGCGAATTTATATTGTAGATCCGCGCCGCGGGCCGGTCGCTCGATATCCTCTTTGCTGGCGTTAATTCGCGCCGCTCGCTTGCAGGCTCTGGAGGATCATCGGGCGCGACAAGGGATAATAGCGGGCAGTGACCGCGTCGATTTGCCGATCGTAAAGCGTCAGCGCGCGGCGAAGCAGTGGACGCACCTCTTCGGGGCGGAGGCCGAATCGCCCGTAAACGACCGCCAGAAGCCAGTTGGCATATGGATCGTCGCCTTTGAACTCGGCCGCGCGGACGAGAGCCTGTTCGCCCGCTTCGCGCCGGCCGGCGGCGAGTTCCCTGGCGCCGAGGCGTGCGGCGTAACCCGCGTAAAGCCCCCGAACATATTGGGTGAACGGATCGAAACCGGGGCGCGGCGGCGCGGGCCAATGGACGGCCGGCAGAGGCTGGAGCGCGTTCCAACTCGCGTCGAGTCCCGCGGTGGGCAGCCGCAGCAGGAATCCCAGTCCGTGGGGCACGGAGACCAAATCGCGGCGGAACGCCGGCGGTAGATGGGGTATCATGTGCGGCTCGACCGGCACTTCGCAGAAGACCGAACTGATGGGCTGGCCGTGCCAACCGAACATATCCGATATGATTTGCACGTCCGGGCGGGCGCCCTCGACCACTTGCATGTAGACCACCGGGAATGTTCCCTCGTCGGTCAGGGCCAGCAGGCCGCCGCCGCGGGGGATGGAATTCAGCAGGTCGACGGCAAACCGACGGGCCAGCCAGTCGCGGCCGCGGTCGTTGGCGCGCCAGTGCCAGGCGGCCGTGCCGGCCACGCACAACGCCAGCGCCGCGGCGACCGCCGCCCGCCAGGGCCGCCCGGCGCGCGCGCCCCAGGCCAGGGCGGCCTCGGCCCCCCACGCCAGCCACAGCGCCGCCATCATGTGGGCGGGAATGTAGTAGACGTCATGAACATAGGCCCACGAGGGCGAATAGGGCTCCTTGAGAATGGCGTTGAGGACGGCGGTGTTGAGCAGCGCGATCGCGGCCGTGAGCAGCAGCACGCCGCGCCGGCGCCGCGCCATGAGGACGGCCCCCGCCAACGCCAGGGCCGCCAGCGGCCATCCCAGCGCGCCGGCGCTCGCGAGCGCCGCATGGCCGACGTGGCGCGCCAGGTCCTTCGCCCCGCCGCTTTGGCGGATCTTCTCTTCGCCCACGGCGTAAACATCGCGCCGAATGTGATGAATCACCCCGGCCAACGTCGCGGGATTGTTCCAGTTGACGGGTGGATTGGCCCGCGCCCGCAACGGCAGATAGGCGTAAACCGACAGGCCGGCCAGCAGCAGCGCCACGCAACCGGCCGCCGTCGCCGGCCGCAGCGCGGCGCGCCAGTCGACGGCCAACACCCAGACGGCCAGCGGCGCCGCCGCCAGCGCCAACAGATGGTGATTGGTCATCCCGAGGCCGACGGTAAGCGACAACGCCCACAGCCACCCTCGCCGGCGGTCGTCGCGCCATCGCAGCGCCAGCCACAGGGCCAGCGCCATCAGGAAAGCGTTGAGCGTATAGACTTCGGCGATGACCGCCTGCGACCACAACACGCCCGAGACGGCCAGCGCCATGGCGGCGAGCCACGGGGCGGCGCGGCCGAGTTTCAGTTCGCGCCCGCAGAGATAGGTCATCGCGACCGCCGCGGCGCCGAAAAAGGCCGAGACGAAATTGACCCG
>JAMCWS010000104.1:0-2005 GCA_023480605.1 bacterium | reverse complement strand
ACATGGTTTGACGCATCCGGCCAGCAGACACCAGAGGGGATAGCCCGGCGGATGGGCCACGCCCAGGCAATAGGCCGCGGCGATGAATTCGCCCGAATCCTCGAGGGTCACCGTGGGCGCCATCGTGCGGACATAAAGCCCCAGGGCAATCCCGAACGCGGCCAGGCCGGACCACGGATCGATCCTGGGCGCCCAAGGGTGGCGCGGCATGCGGTTTCGGTGTCGATTGCGATCGGCCATCGCGGCTCCATGATGCAGGACGCAGGCAATGCTTAACCCACCGGAGTTCCCTGTAAAATCTTTGCGCCAGAGCAAGAAACGATAGGTTAGCGGTATAAAAACACGGCGCTGAATAATATGAATCATACACCGACTGGCTCATTAACATATCTTCCCTCACGGTGGGTGTCAAAATTGTTCAACGGTCAATATTCGCACGAACTTGCGCGGAATCTTTTTACTTTCCGTCTTCGTGTCTTTGTGTGAAAAGAGGGATGGATCAAGGATGGGAAACTGGGCCGCGCCGAATGCTGGCCGGATGCGTCAAACCATGTTAAGATGAATCGAACCGGGGGTGGCGCCGCCGCGCGCCGGGCGGGATCGCGCCGACGGCCGGGGCGAGCCTCCTTCGGACGGGCGTTGTGCGCCAAGGGCGCGCGATGGCCTCAAACATAAAAGGCGGACGCATGAACCAACACCCGATCATCGAAGATCCCGGCATCATACCCGCCGCCCGGGTGGTCGTGGTGGTCGAAAACTCCACGTTCCGCACGGAGGTCAGCTCCGAACACGGCTTGGCGTTGTGGATCGAAATCCCCGGCCACCAATTGCTGTTCGACACCGGCCAGAGCGGCCTGCTGCGCGAAAACACCGATGCGCTGGGCCTGCCGTTGGCGCGGGTCGGTTCCATCATCCTCAGTCACGGCCATCGCGATCACTCCGGCGGTCTGGCGGCGGCGCTCGAAGCCGCGCCCGGCGCCACGCTATACGCCCACCCCAACGCCCTGAAACCCAAGTTCGTCAAATGCGCCAAGGCGGGCCACTCGCACCGGCCGGTCACCGAGTTCGGCATGCCGCCGCAAGCCGAAGCGGCGATCCGCGAACTCGGCCGCCGCCTGGTGCCGACGACCCACCCGACGACGATCCGCGGGGGGGTCGGCATTACCGGCGCGATCCCCCGGCGCCATTCCTACGAAGTTGTCGCCGGCCGTTTTTATCACGACGAAGCCTGCCAGAAACCCGACCCCATGAGCGACGACCAGGCGATTTTCTTCGAAGCGCCGGAAGGGCTGATCCTATTGCTGGGCTGCGCCCACGCCGGGGTTGTCAACACGATGGAATACGTCGCCGAACTGACCGGACACAACCGGTTTTATTGCGTCATGGGGGGGATGCACCTGGAGTCGGCCTCGCGCACGCGCAGCCGCCAGTCCTCGGGCGTGGCGCCGATGAGTTCGTCGGTTGTGAACCGAAGCGGCACGAATCCCGGCGGCAACGGGCCGTCGCCTTCGACGGCCAGGCCGAAACGCTGACCCAGCAGCCAGCGGACCGGCCAGGGGCGCCCCCCGAGCGGCGCATCGGGCGCAACGGGCGCCAGCGCCGGCTCCAGGCCGACGGCGCCCAGCCACGCGAAGACGCTGCCGGCGCGCGGGCGCGGCGGAGAGGGCGGCGCGGTTTTCTCGAGCAGCCGCACCTGGATCGCCGCCAGTTCGACCCGGTCGGCCAGCAGGCGCAACTGGCCTTTCATCTGCTCGATTTCCTCGGTCAGACGGCGAATGTCGCGTTCGACTTCGAGCACGTCCTTGATCTGCTTGGCCGAAGCGAGCAATTCCATAAGCCGCTTTCGCGAGGCTTCGGCAACCTCGATGCGCAGGCCCAGATCGCGATACTGCGCGGTTACGTCTTCGCTGCGGACTTCGCGCGCCTCGACCTCGCCCAGCGCCGTGGCCAGAATCAATGCCGTCACCAATCCGCGCCGTCGCCACATAGCCCGCACCTCCCGAAG
>JAMCWS010000253.1 GCA_023480605.1 bacterium | reverse complement strand
AACGGGCAGGATTGATGGCGGGGCTCCTGCTCCTGGGTGGCCCACTCGCGCGCGCCGACGCGCCGCTCCTCATCCATTACCAGGGCCGGGTGACCAACAACAACGGCGCCCCGGTCAAGGACCCGACCGGTTTTACTTTTTCGATTTGGCGGGGCGGCACGGCCGCGACGGCCGGTTCAGGCACGCTCATTTACAGCGAAACAATCATCATCGACCCCGATGACCAGGGCATATTTGAACACCAGGTCGGCACGGGTACGCCCCTTTCGGGGCAGTTGACGGCCGCGGCCTTCAGCACCACCGAACCGATTTACCTCCAGGTGGCTGTCGGCAATGAAACCAACGTCTTGCTGCCGCGAGCCCGCGTCACCAGCGTCGGTTATGCCCTGGTCGCCACCAATGCCGTCGGCGACATCACGCCCCGCACCGTCAGCATCGCCGGTTACGGCACCGTCATCGACAGCCAGGGGCGCTGGGTAGGACCGATCTTCATACCCACGCCCACGCCAACCGCCACCCCGACGCCCACGCCAACACCCACGCCCACCCCCGCCCCGCTGACGGTGACCGACCTGACGGGCGGCGTGACGGTGGTGGGCGACCGCCTGCGGATCGACGGATCGGACCTGGCCACCGCGAAGGTCGTCATCGGCGGACACGAGGCCGCGCTGCTCAGTCAGACCGCCTCGCGGATCGAGTGCCGCGTGCCGGCGGGCCTGCCGGACGGCGCGGCGACGGTGGAGGCGGTCGCCACGACGGGCGTCACGCGCCTGGCCGGCTACGTCGACGTGCGCCGGATGCTCGTCTGGGTGACGCCTTTCATCACGGCGGTCGTCGATGCGCGCACCCGCGCCGTCGTGACGACGTTCAATTTCAACGTCGGCACCGACATGATGCCCACCCAGATGGACTTCGCGTTCAGCGGCGCGATCGCCCTGGTACCCGCCAACAACGCCGGCTCCCTCCTCCAGATCGACCTGACGGCCAATCCGCCCACCGGCACGGTACTCAACCTGGGCACCTTCAGCAGCCGGGCCGTGGCCGTCAGCCCCGACAACCGCATGGCGGTGGTCAGCCTCAACGACTCGCGCACCAACCAATTGCGGATTCTGGGGATTCAGGATCCGACCAAGGGCGCTCTCATCGTCAACAACTTACAGTTCAGTTTTCCGTCGGGATTCATCGGGCCGCGCGGGAGCG
The DNA here is from genome assembly GCA_023480605.1 of bacterium. Classification (GTDB taxonomy): domain Bacteria; phylum Sumerlaeota; class Sumerlaeia; order MVZB01; family MVZB01; genus JAMCWS01. Next base: position 11,316 of record JAMCWS010000253.1, on the reverse strand, counting down.
TTTTCGTCGGCGATGGCATGTTCGTCGTCACCGGCGAATCGTCGGGCGAGCTGCTGGCGCTGCGGCGCGACGTCGCCGCCAACACCCTATTCCTCAACACCTTCAGCATTACGAGCGAATTCCTCAAAAACCGGGTCAGCGCCGGCGCCGGGCCCTTTTCCATCCGCCTGACGCGCGACCGCCTGCGTCTGCTGGTGACCAACCAGGCGCAAAGCAACCTGACCGCTTACTTCGTCGCGCCCGAAGGTTTCAGCAGCCAGATCAGCCAGGCCATCGGCGGATTGAACGCCCTCGACATGACCGTCTCGCCCGACGGCGGCGCCGTCTTCTCGGTCGACCAGGACCAGGACCTGCTCCATGCCCTCGCCCTAACCGGCGCCAATCTCACCCAGGTCGGTTACATGGAAGGGCTGCCGGCCGACGCCACCGACTTGCAGTTGGCGGCCTTGGATCCGGTCGACGGCGACATCCTCGCCGTGGGCACCGACAACAGTACCCTGCGTTTCTACCGGCGCGACGGCTTGGTCTTGCGCTTCCTCAACCAGGTGAGCCTGACCGGCACCAACCGGCAGACGGTCGAACTGGAATATCAGCCCTGATTCCGAAGGCCTAAAACCAATACGGTTACCGTGAGTCAAATAAACGTTATGAGGCGCATACGGGAAGGACGGCCTTCGTGACGCCTTGTCGGCGTCGGGCGATGGAACAGGAGGATTGGTTGAGGCATAAACTCAAAAACAGCGATACTTAGCCGCGAAATGACACGAAACACATGAAATATTAAATATACCAACAAAAATGGGTTCACCTGGCAGATGAAGGCGTCATCTTATAGACACTTTTGAAATTCGTGCTCTTTCGTTTGATTTCGTGGCTGAATTGCTTTTTCTGGGATAAAGGAGCCGGCACGGAGGCGGCGCGCCGCCACGGCGCGAGAACTCCGGGGGTGGCAACCTTGCTCGCCAACCTTAAGGTAATCCTCTTGGGCCTAAACCGAAGGCTCAAATCCGAGGCGGCTGTTCGTTCTGGAACGGCCGGCAAAGCGGCGGTACGCCAGCGTTCGGTTTCATCCCGCCAGCCCAAAGCGGCCGGATGGGCAAGGTAATCGCCGGCCGACTCTCAATTGCCCGTAAGGGTATTGGTTCTAAACGACTTGGATCGGCGCGGCGCGTCCCGGCGCAAGCATGCGAGCCGCTCGCGCGAAGTGGGCACGCCCCTTGCGGTAATTCAGCGGGCAGACAGTCCGTATAAACTCACGGGAGGAACAAGACGATGATAAAAAACAGGATGATCTTCCTGCTGGGCGTTTTCGCTTTCGCGGCCGCCCCGTTGTTCGCCCAACCCGGTCCGGGCCAGGGCCCGGGGTTTGGCCCCGGCATGGGCATGGGTCCGGGGTTTGGCCCCGGCATGGGCATGGGGTTTGGTCCAGGTGGACGCGGCGACATGATTCGCCAACGCATCGGCGAGCACATGGGCCTCTTCCTGCCCCGGATACTGGCCAGCCCCCGCGCGAAGGAATTGCTGCAACTCACGGACGAGCAAGTGGCCAGGATCGACGACCTGACCACCAAGACCCGCCAGCAGATCGAGGCGTTGATGCCGCAAATGCGCGACGCCCGCAAGGAACTCGAAGACCTGCTCAAGGCGACTCCGCCCGACAAGGACCGCATCCTGGAGCAGGTCGAAGTGATCGGCTACCTGCAGATCGAATTGACCAAGATCGAAATGAGCCAACGACTGGCCCTGCGCGAGATCTTGACACCCGAGCAGATCGCCAAGCTCGAGGAGTTGATGCGCAATTGGCGCGGTCCGCGCGGCCCGGGCGGTCCTTTCGGCCCCGGAGGCCTAGTTGGACCCGGCGGACTCGGCGGTCCATTTGGTCCGGATGGCCCGCCGCCCCCGCCCCCTCCCGGGGTCGACATACCAACCACGGGCACCGGGCAATCCGCCCAGAGCGCGGCGCCCGACCAGACGCGCCAGCGTGACCGCCAAGCGCGGCGCGACCGGGTTCGCTGAACGCAATAGCGCCCCCGCCGACGCCGCCGGACCCACCGGCCGCGGCCAACGCATCTTGAACCCGATTCAAAGCCGGCCCCACGCGGGCCGGCCCTTTTTTTGGCCCTTGCCTCATGGCGCGATCGACGCGCTCCCCGTCCGCGCGCTCGAAGGTTGACGGGATGGCACGTATGGTGAATAATGCCGCGATCACAAAACGATCGACGATGGAGGTTCCGTCATGCGTGTATTGGTCATCGGCGGCAGCGGACATATCGGTTCCTGGCTCGTGCCCCGGCTGGTCGAAGCGGGCCACGAAGTCGTCGTCATCACCCGGGGCAACCGCGCCCCTTACCAGCACCCCGAAATTTGGCGCTGGACCGAGCGCGTGACGGCCGACCGCGCCCAGGAAGACCGCGACGGCGCCTTCGGCGCCCGCGCGGCGCAGTTGCATCCCGATGTCATCGTCGACCTGATCTGCTTCAGCGCCGAGAGCGCCCGGCAACTGGTCGAAGCGGTGCGCGGCAGCGTGCAACTGCTGCTCCACTGCGGCACGATCTGGGTCCACGGTCCCAGCGTCGCCGTGCCGACCACCGAGGACGCCCCTCGCCGCCCTTTCGGCGATTACGGCATTCACAAGGCCGCCGCCGAAGCCTGGCTGCTCGGTGAGGCCCGCCGCAATGGCTTCCCCGTCACCGTGCTGCATCCGGGCCACATCGTCGGCCCCGGTTGGACGCCCGTCAACCCGCAAGGTAATTTTCACCCCCATGTGTTCGCGGCGTTGGCGCGCGGCGAAGAACTCGCCCTGCCCAACATCGGGCTCGAAACGGTCCATCACGTACATGCCGATGACGTTGCCCAGGCGTTCGAGCAGGCCATGAACCACTGGTCGGCGGCCGTCGGCGAAAGCTTTCACGTCGTTTCGCCCGCCGCTCTCACCCTGCGCGGCTACGCCGAGACCGTCGCACGCTGGTTCGGACGCGAGGCGCGCCTGCGCTTTCTGCCATTCGACGACTGGCGCCGAACGGTGGCCGAGGGCGACGCCCGCGCCAGTTGGGATCACATCGCCCACAGTCCCAATTGCAGCATCGAAAAGGCCCGCCGCCTCATCGGTTACGAGCCCCGCTACAGCTCGCTCCAGGCGATTCGCGAGGCGCTCGACTGGTTGATCGCCAACGGCACGATCAGGATCTGACGGATCCCGCGGGATGGCATCGTCCCATGTGAGTGACTTCAATGGATGACCGCTCGAAATCCGCGCCGCCTTGGCGTCTCAAGCTTTTCTGCTGGGTGCTCCTGGCGATGTTTTCTGCCGTGCTGGCCGAGGTTCCGGCCGGGTCTTCGCCGATGTTGCTTTATCATCCATGGGGGTTGCTCGTCGTAACGCCCCTCTACGGTCTCCACCTGTTGTTTTTCGCCACGATCGTCTATCGCTGGGGACGGCCGACGTTTTTCACGCTGTTTTTCGCCGGGGCGCTCTTCGGCCTTTATGAGGCGTACATCACCAAGGTGTTGTGGAACCCGACCTGGACGGGCGATTATCACCATCTGGCCGGCCTGGTCGTGGAGCCGACGCTCATGATGACCCTGTTTTGGCACAACTGGATGGCCTTCATCCTTGCCGCTGGCGGCCGGCGAGTGGTTGCTGACGCGCTCGCGCACGGTGCTGGACGGGCTGCCCGCGCCGCTGCGTCGGTGGTTGGCGCGGCCGGGTCGCCCCGCTTGGCTGCTGGCTGGCGGGGGGTTGATTTTTGGGCTGTTCGTCAGCGCGCAGCTCACCCCACCGAAGAGCCTCAGGTTGCCTTCGCCGTTGTATGCGGCCCTGGCGCTTGCTCTTAATGCCACAATTCTGCTGGGTTTTACGTGGTTGTGGCGGCGGCACGGGCGCGGGCATCGTTACATCTTGGCCGAACTGCTGCCCGGCCGTCGCGGTTTTGTCGTTTTAACCATGTTGCTTGCGCTTTTCTATCTGGTGACGGGCCTGACACTTCGTCCCGAAATCGTCCCCTCGCTGGGTCCGCAGGTCAGCATCTGGATTTTATACCTCGTTTACGGGTGGCTGCTGGTGATTCACATGCGGCGATCGCGGCGGTTCCCGGCGGAAGATGCCGCGGCTCCCGCCTCCGGCGACCTCCCGCCGTCGCCCTGGCCGCTCGTGGGCTTGGTGGTGGTTACGTTTATTACGGCGGCCGTGGTTACCCGGGTGATCCTGCCAGGTTCGATGATCTTTTTGCAGGCCGGCTGGCTGATCGGCATCCTGTCGGGCGTGGGGTTGTTTGTCGCCGGGGTGTGGCAGGCCATGCGGGCGTGAATCAACGCGGAGTCTCAGCGGATCTCCATCCGTACGGCGGGGCGCGCCCACAGGTCGCGGTTGCGCCAGAAAAGCTGGGCCATTGAATAGTAACCGAAAGCGAGCGAGAGCCCCAGGAGCAGCCACGTCGCCACCAACAGCGGCCTTGCGGCGGCGGCCCAGCCCAGGCCGGCCAGCGCGGTGCCCGTGGCCAGCAGTTGAAACACCAGCTTCAGTTTGTTGGGCATCCCCGTGCGCAGAACCACCCCTTTGCAGGGCGCCATGCTCCGGAAACCCTGCACCGCGAACTCGCGCGCCAGCAGCAACAGGATGATCCACGGGGGGATCCAATCGGGATGCCGCACCATCAGATCGACCAGCAGCACGTTGGCGAAAATTTTATCGACCAATGGATCGAAAAAAATGCCGATGTTGCTGGCGCAGCCCAGGCGGCGCGCCGCCCACCCGTCCAGAAAATCCGTCGCGCCGGCGGCTAGAAACAGGCCGAATGCCGCCCAATAGGCCGCCCCGTCCTGGCCGCGCCCGAGCAGGTACATGATCGGCAGCAGCAGCACAAGCCGCGCCGCCGTCAGGCTGTTAGGAATCCACCGCATTCCGCAATCTCCTGATGTTCGTCATGCGATCGGTGCGCTGCGAATCCGCTCCCCCCCGCAAGCGCCGGAACGCATCTCCGGCGCGGCGCCGAAAGATGATAAGATGATATTGAACTCCATTTACGTCGCCGCTATTCTATCACCCACGCCGCGCCCTGGAAAGGGATTCGGGATCACGGCGAGACCGCTCCGTCCCCGCCGGATCGGTCCGCCGACGCCGGCGGGCGCCGCGGGAGCGGCCGGGGACCATGAAGTTATTCATGACTGGATCGGGCGCCTGAGGTAAGATTGCCCCGTCTTACCGTGATGCACCGTGGAGAGTCCGGCGCCGGCGCGCGTCCCGACCGCCGCCGCGGATGATTGAGCGCCACCCGGCGCCTCGAAATCGCAGACCGAAGGGAATGGTCAATGCCGGATTCACTCGAACACAAGCGCGATTTGCTGCGTCAGTTCAGGAAGCGCTCGGAAGAAGGCGGCGGTCCCGACCGGGTCGCCAAACAGCACGCCGAAGGCAAGTATACCGCCCGCGAACGCATCGACCGCCTCGTTGATCCCGGCTCGTTCCTCGAGTTCGACAAGTTCGTCGTCCACAACTGCCGTTATTTCGGCATGGACAAGAAGCAATTCATGGGTGACGGGGTCGTCACCGGCATCGCCGCCATCAACGGCCAGAAGGTGGCCGTCTACTCGCAGGACTTTACCGTCCTGGGCGGGTCGCTGGGCGGTGCTCACGCGCAGAAGATCGTCAAGGTGATGGAGTTCGCAGCCAAAACCCGCATCCCGATGATCGGCATCAACGATTCGGGCGGAGCGCGCATCCAGGAAGGCGTGGTTTCGCTGGGGGCTTACGCCGAGATTTTCCGCCGCAATGTCGATTGCTCCGGCATCATCCCCCAGATATCGCTCATCATGGGGCCATGCGCCGGCGGTGCCGTGTATTCCCCCGCCATGACCGATTTCATTTTCATGGTTGATCGCACCTCCTATATGTTCGTGACCGGCCCCGACGTCATCAAGGCGGTCACCCACGAGGAGATCACCAAGGAGGAACTGGGGGGCGCCGGGCCGCACAGCGCCAAATCCGGCGTGGCGCACTTCAAGTGCACCGATGAGGACGAGTGCTTCGAGCGCGTGCGCGAACTCCTCACGTACATTCCCGCCGCCTGCGACGCGCCGCCGACACGCCTGGCCACCACCGACCCCGTGGACCGGGAAAACGTGCGCCTGCGCGAAATCGTCCCCGCCAATCCCAAAAAGCCTTACGACATCAAGGAAATCATCCTCGACGTGCTCGACGATGCCCACTTCCTCGAAGTGCAAAAGGATTACGCCAAAAACATCGTGTGCGGCTTCGGCTCGATCGGCGGCATCAAGGTGGGCGTCGTGGCCAACCAGCCGATGGTCCTGGCGGGGGTTCTGGATACCGATTCCTCGGCCAAGGCCGCCCGGTTCGTCCGCTTCTGCGACGCCTTCGGCATCCCGATTTTCACCCTCGTCGACGTGCCGGGCTTCATGCCCGGGGTGGGCCAGGAGCACGGCGGCATCATCAGGCAGGGCGCCAAGCTTCTCTACGCCTATTGCGAAGCCCGGGTGCCGATGGTGACGCTGATCACGCGCAAAGCCTACGGCGGCGCCTACGATGTCATGGCCTCCAAGCACATCGGGGGCGACGTCAACCTGGCCTACCCCACCGCCGAGATCGCCGTAATGGGAGTCGAGGGCGCCGTCTCCATCATCTTCCGCGGCGAACTGAGCGGCTTGAACGGTGACGCGTTCGCGGCTAAAAAACAGGAACTGGTCGACGGTTACGAGCAGGAATTTTCGAATCCCTACAAGGCTGCGGAACTGGGCTACCTGGACGAGGTCATCATGCCCGAGGAAACGCGGAGCCGGGTCTATCGCTATTTCGAGGCGCTGACGAACAAACACCAGTCGCGCCCGCATCGATTCCACGGGAACATTCCATTATGATCGTCCGGCCAGCCCGCATCCTGATCGTCAACCGGGGTGAGATCGCCATCCGGGTCGCCCGCGCCGTGCGGGAACTCGGCCACATCGCCGTCGGCCTGTGGACCGACAATGAGCCCGGCGCCGCCCACCTGGCCTATTGCGACGAATGGGTCCACCTGGAGGGGCACGGCCACGCCGAAACCTATTTGAACATCTCCCGGTTGATCGAACTGGCGCGCCGGCACGACATCACGGCCGTCCATCCGGGTTATGGATTTCTGGCCGAAAACGACGGCTTCGCCGAGGCGCTCGACCGCGAGGGGCTGGTCTTTGTCGGGCCCAACGCGCGGGCCATCCGCATGATGGGCGACAAGGCCGTCTCCAAGCGCGTCGCCCGCCAGGCCGGCGTGCCGACCATCCCCGGCTCGCTCGGGGCCGTGGCCGACCTGGCCGAGGCTCTCGCCATCGCCGGCGAAATCGCCTATCCGGTCCTCCTCAAGGCGGTCGCCGGGGGTGGCGGACGGGGGATGCGCATCTGCCGCGACGCCCGGGAGGTGGAGGCCAATTTCGAGGCCGTCCAGCGCGAAGCCCGCGCCGCCTTCGGCAACGGCGATCTGCTGGTTGAAAAATACATCGTCAACCCCCGGCACGTGGAAGTCCAGATCCTGGCCGACAAAGCCGGCAATGTGCGCCACCTGTTCGAGCGCGAGTGTTCCATCCAGCGCCGCCACCAGAAAATCATCGAGGAGGCTCCCTCCCCCTTCATCGGCGACAACGAACCGCTCCGGCTGGACATTTGCGCCACGGCCGTCAAACTCGCCCGCGCGGTGGGCTACGATTCGGCCGGCACTGTCGAGTTCGTCATGGGCGAGGACAGGTCTTATTATTTCCTCGAAATGAACACCCGCATCCAGGTCGAGCACCCCATCACCGAGGAAATCACCGGCATCGACCTGGTGGCCTGCATGATCCAGGCGGCCCTCGGCCAACCGGTCGACGCACCGCCCCAGGAAGCCATCACTCACCGCGGCCACGCCATCGAATGCCGGATCTGCGCCGAAGATCCCGTCACCCTGGCCCCGACCCCCGGCACGGTCACCGGCCTGGCGACCGCGTTCCCCCAGGGCACCCGGTTTGACCATTGCCTTTACGAGGGGCTGGAGGTCACCCCCGACTTCGATCCCATGGTCGGCAAATTGGTGACGCGGGGGATGAGCCGCGCCGTCGCCGTCCGCAAGATGCACGCCGCTCTCGATGGACTGGCGATCACGGGCCTGGTCACCAACATCCCGCTTCACAAGCAGATCCTGGCCGACGGGGCGTTCATCGCCGGCAAATATTCGACCGATTTCATCGAGGCGCGCCGGCCGCAGGACGGGATCCAAACCCAGGCGGACCTGGAAACGATTTACAGGCAACTGGCGTCGATCGAAGCCGCCAACATGGGGCTGTAACCCATCACGAAGGGCGTGGGCCATGCGCTATTACCTGATGCCGATCGAAGGCAGCGAGGTCGTCGTCGACCTGGCGAAAACCACCGTCCAGACCGGCGGGCTGGTGGAGTTCGTCTTTGCCAGTCCCGACGGCGATCCCAAGGGACGCCAGTCGACGATCTATTTGCGCAAGATCGCCGGCGGATACTTCACCTCGATGGATGGGGTTCGCTGGACGCGCATTCCCAGGCTGACGCGTTCGAGCAAGATCGTCGTTGGCAACCAGACCTACGATCTCTATCGCGGCTACAAGCCGTCGGGCGTCGGCGGCGCCCACGAGGGCGACCTGGTGACGCAAATGCCCGGCATGGTGGCCAAAATCCACGTCACTCCGGGGCAGATCGTCAAAAAGGGCGATGTGCTCCTGATCCTTGACGCGATGAAAATGGAAAATCAGATTATCAGCTCGCGGGAAGGCATCATCCGCGAGATCTTCGTCCGGGAAGGCGAGTCTCTGGCCAAGGGACGCATCATCATGGAACTTGAGGCGCTGGAGTAAGCCCTCAAAATCGTAACAACTTCATTTCCCACTTGGCGCCGTGATACCCGCGCTCGTTCCACCGGGCAGCCCTGGCACGCGCGTCCAGCCCCAAAACCGTGGCGCGCTTGTCCTCGTGGCCCGTGGCGGCGCGTCCCATGACGAATGTCCGTCCATCGCGATGACCACCGTTTCGGGCTGCTCGGTCGTGGTGATGGGCGCCCGCAAATCGGCCGGCGCGCCGCGGCGGTGGACCTTCTCGCCTTGCAGCGCCGGAGCCGCGCGACTTTCAACAAGAGCGGGATTCATGGCCGCCTCCTCGCCGTAATCCAGCACCTTCCCGCAACTCTGGACGTCAGTTATTCGACGTACAAGTACTTTTTATCTCCAGCCAACTTTTTCGCACCTTGACACCCGTGAATACAGGGATGCACCCGTTTCCGATGAGTTTCATTTTTCTGTTGCTTTTCTTGAGGCACGTGGATTATGGTAATGGAAAATTTAAAGATTTAACAAGTCGGCGAAAACTTCGATCACTATTGCAGGGAAATTTCCCTATACAGAAAAGGAGGAGTAACGATGCAAGCTTTTCGCCTCCGGACCCGTGACGATAAACGGGCATTTACGCTCATCGAATTACTGATCGTGGTGGCCATCATCGCGATCCTGGCGGCCATCGCCGTCCCCAACTTCCTCGAGGCGCAGGTCAGGGCCAAGGTCTCGCGCGTCAGGAGCGACCAGCGAACCCTCGCCACGGCGCTCGAGTCGTATTACGTCGACTGCAACCGGTATCCGCCCGAGGGCAATCCGTGCGATCCCACGGGTGCCCAAGGCGTCTCGATCAGACCGGCCTCCAACTGGCCTCTGATCCGTCTGACGACGCCAATCGCCTACATGACCTCGCTCGAACCTACGCGTGACCCGTTCTTTACCAACGCCGCGCAGTATTCGCCCACGACAGGCACCTTCAGCCGCCTGAGCTTTATGTTTTATGGCAATTACACGGACTTTGCCGTCACCCGCAACAGCAATCCCAACGCCCTCAAATTCAACGTCTGGTACCTTTCCAGTCTGGGGCCCGACCATATCGACAGCGCTCCCGGGTGGCGCCTGTGGAACTTTATGAGCGGCCAGCAGCTCAATGCCCTGTCCTGGGGGACCTATGACCCCACCAACGGCACGATCAGCTTCGGCGACATCTACCGGTGCGGGGGCGAGGTTCCGGCGCCGGCCGCGATCATCATGGGTTTCAAATAAGTTCACATGAGTTCAATCGTCTGCCTTTCGGGGCTGCCGCTCCTTGAGCGCGCAGCCCCTTCTTTTTTGCGCCCGTCTCCGTCCGTCACGGTTTACGCGCGGTCGCCCGGCACAGCGTCAAAGTTTCCTAAAAGACGAAAAAAAACATCTTGACAAAAGTTGGCGGATTCAATACAAGTATCCATATTCATCACGGGTTTTGCACAAGTATACAATATCTTGACCGCCTAGAGGGTTTTCAGTGCCGTTGCCGTGACAGCCGTTGATGTGGAAACAATGCCGCAATTTGTCCGGGGGCGTCGTGGACCTGTCCCCCATCACGGATACACGGGTGGGATAGCACAAGGTCAACCTGGTCGGGATGACGCACTCCGGACGAGAGAAAGGGCGATCCGAAGACTCGCGAAGGGCGGCAACCCTTCCCCTCTCCCACTCTCCACACAGACCCTACCTGTTCTTGCTGACGCCGTCACGCGGCCGCTTCGCGCCAATCCCACCAAACTGAAGCGGTCGTGCGCCGCCGACGCGGATTCATCCGGGTCGCCCTTTTCCACCGGAGCGCGCGAACACGATGCTAAACGTGTCGCGCTTTTTTTTGTCGTCATTTGGTCCGGCCGATTTCATAATGAGGCATGATGGCGTTGCTTCAGATGGAACATATCCGGCGATCCTACCCCGCCAATGGCGCTTCTCAGAGCGAACGAATCATCCTGCGAGACGTCAACATGGCCATCGCGCCGGGTGAAGTGGTGGCGTTAACCGGCCGTTCGGGGGCCGGCAAAACATCGCTCCTCCACATCGCCGCCGGCCTGGGACGTCCGAGCGCGGGGCGGGTGCTGTTTGAAGGGCAGGATCTGGGTGGGTTGACGCCACGCGAATTGAGTCGACTGCGGCAGCGCCGGATCGGCCTGGTGTTTCAAAACAACCTCAGCCTGAGCGCCCTCCCGGTGTGGGAAAACGCCGCTTTGCCGCTGCTGCTCCAGGGGCAGCCGCAGAGGAAAGCGCGCCGTGCGGCTGAAACCATGCTCGAACGGGTCGGCCTGGCGGCGTTCGCGCGCTGTGCGACCGCGACGCTCTCGGGCGGCCAGCGCCGGCGCTTGGGCCTGGCGCGGGCGCTGGCGGGCCAGCCGCGGCTGCTGCTGGCCGACGAACCCACCGCCGACCTGGACGAAATCACCGCGGCCGAAATCGAAAAGCTGCTTTTCGACTGGTTGGCCGACGGCAATCGTACCGCCCTGA
>JAMCWS010000060.1 GCA_023480605.1 bacterium | reverse complement strand
GTATAACCCATTCCTTGTAGGCCGTCGGCTTGCGATTGACCGTCGTGCCGCCGACCCCCTCGTCGTCGCGCCATACGATTTCGACCAACCCCCGGCCGCCGATGGCGGGGTAGAGCCGCCCTTCGACGTCGGCCGGACGGGTTCCGGGGGGGCGGCGCTTGATTTCCATCGTCCGGTCTTCGGCGTAACCGCCGATGTCGGTCCAACCGGCGAACCACTGCCAGACATCCCAGGTGCTTTCCTTGCCGTTCAACATGCAAGGATCGCGCGAGCCGCGCATCGGCCATTCGATCATGAATTCGTCGACCGGATTGGTCTCCAGGACATAATCGTGTTTCTCCGGTTTCCAGAGCCAGTCGCGCCGCAGGAAGGTTTCCCGGTCGTCGGCCCACATGGCCAGGATCGACAGCGCCCGCCCGTCGTGGATGGCGAACAGCTTGACCGACACGCGGTCGTCGACGCTCCCCGAACGGCGGACGACGTCGATAATGAGTGGCTTGGCGCGGCCCCACACCTCGGTTTCAACGCGCTGGTTGGGCAGGGGCACGCTGGGCACCCATGCCGCCCGCAGCGTGGGATGCAGTAGGCCGGCGGGATTCAGGCTCGCGCCCAGGAATGCGCACCCGGCGGCGGCGAGCAGGCCGAGAGCGGCGGCGGCGGCCACAAGGTGCGCGGCGGCCGCGCGGCGAAAGGTAAAACGGAAAAGACATAGGATGTTCATGGGTGCGATTGCCGGTTGTGATGCGCTTTGCCGGTATTGCAAATCCTGTTACAGGAGTTCGGATTCGAGAAGCGAGATGTCGTCGGCGGTTTCGGTTTCACCCCCGACCAGTGCCTCGGGGGATTCCTCGACGGGTGTTTCTTCGAGCCGCAGTTCGGATTTGGTCACCATCGCCGCATATGCCCCGCCGCGGGCCATCAGTTCGTCGTGGGCGCCGCTTTCGACGATGCGTCCGTTTTCGAGCATGTGGATGCAGTCGGCATTGCGGATCGTCGAGATGCGATGGGCGACGACGAAGGTCGTGCGCCCGGCCTGGAGGCGGCTGAAGGCCTCCTGCACGAGCGCCTGGGAGTGGGAGTCCAGGGCCGAGGTCGCCTCGTCGAGCACGAGGATCTGGGGGTTGCGATATATGGCCCGGGCAATGGCCAGGCGCTGGCGCTGACCGCCGGAGAGGCGGGCGCCCGTCGGCCCGATCCGGGTGTCGTAGCCCCGTCCCCCCTCCATCTGCATGATGAATTCGTGGGCGTTGGCCGCGCGCGCGGCCGCCTCGACTCGCGCCCGGTCCAGGCCGTCCGAGCCGTAAGCGATGTTGCCGGCCACCGTGTCGTCGAAAAGAAGAGTCTCCTGGGTGACGATCGCCAGGTGGCGGCGCCAGTCGCGCACACTGATCTCGCGCAGGTCGACGCCGTCGATGAGTATCCGGCCGCGCGTGGGGTCGAACAGGCGCGCCACCAGGTTGACCAGGGTCGTCTTGCCCGCCCCCGAGGCGCCGGCCAGGGCGACGCACTGGCCCGCCGAGACCTCCATGTTGATGTTGGTCAAGATATCTTCTTTGCCGTAGGCGAAGTCGACCCCCTCGAACCGGATCGATCGATTCAGGCGGTTGAATGGCTTGGGATCGGCCGCCTCGCGCACTTCGCCCTGGATGCGGAGCATTTCGACCATGCGTTCGGCGCTGACCTGGGCGATCTGAAACTTGTTGGTCATCCCGGCCAGGCTGCGAATCGGCCGGTAAAAGCGCGAGAGCGAGCCCATGTAGACCATGAAGGTCACGAAGTCCAGCTTGTTTTCCGGCCGCAAAATCATCCAGCCGCCGGCCAGCAGCACGCCCCCCACCGCCACCATGCCCAGGAATTCCATCAGCGGCGAACTGCCGAATTTCACGATCCGCCGGGCCATCATGTAACGGAACAGCGCCATCGAGCGGTCGTGAAACTTCTGCATTTCGGTTGTTTCGGTGCCGAGAGCCTTCACCAGACGGATGTTGTTCAACGATTCGGTCATCGACGAGCTGAGCTGGTCGGTCTTTTTCTTTTGTTGCCGGGTGTTTTTGCGCAGCACCCGGGCGAAGTAGTAAAGCAGCACTCCTATGACGGGAAGGATGAGAATCACCCCCAGCGTCAGGCGGACGCTGAAGTACAGCAGCATGCAGAACATGAAAAAGATCGTGATGGGCTGCTGGATGCCGTCGGCGATGAGGCCTTCGAGCACGTCGCGAACGGCTTTCACGTCGCTGTTGATGCGCGAGTGCAGGTAGCCGGCCGAGTTGCGGTTGAAGTAGATGTAGTCCTGTTTGAGAATATTTTTGAAGATGTCTTCCCGGATTTGCAGGTTGGTCAGAAAAAACGTGTAGCTGAGCTGATACTTGGAGACGAATTCGGCCAGCCCCTTGGCGGCGGTGATGACGATCAGGATGGCCACGAGAAACGCCAGCGCAGCCAAAGGACGCCTTTTCGTGGCGTCCTGATACCAGGGCTTGACCACGTCGATACGGGCCTGGACCCAGTCGCGCGGCACGGTCCACGCCCGCCCGGCCATGGCTTCGATCCGTCCTTCGATGGTTTGCCGCAGCGAGTCGGCCGACATGCCTTTCTTCTTGTCATTCACATTTCCGGCGGACTTGGCCGGCGACCCGTCTTCGACTCCCGTCAGAAGCTTCATTTCCGCGGGAACCTTGTCGCTTTCGGAAGCCTCCTGAACGAGGGTGGGATCGGCCCGCAACAGGACGTTGATGACTTCGCGGATAAGGAGAAACGGTGCGGCGGACAGAAGGCCCACCACCACCATCCCGGCGACGGCAAGCGTCAAACGGCCCCAGTAGGGTCCGAAATAGCGTAGAAATGGATACAAGAACTTCATGAGGCATTTTGCCTGATCGACGCGCCCGAGGCTAACAAATTCTCAGCCTGCGGGCCGGATCGGGGTGCTCCTCACATCCATTATACGGCCGCGGAAACGCGGAATGACTTAACCATGACCGGATAGCACTCTGATATGCCCGGAGAGCCGGCTTCCGAGCCGGTTCCCAGGGATGTTCAAAATAAGGAGAAAGACTATTGGATTAAAAAAAAAGGCCGGCATGGAGGCCGACTCTCCGGGAGTGACTGCAATCTTTTTTTCAATGTATCTTAAGATGCGCCCACGAGAGGCGGCACGGCGCCTTACTCTTGAAACGGCGCGAAGCCGCCCCGTCGCGACCAGGGCCAAAGGATGCACTTGACGACACCCCGTATGTTCTCCAACGGGACGGTGCTGAAATTGATGCTGTCGTAACTGTTATTGCGGTTGTCGCCCAGGACGAAGTATTCGTTCTCGGGCACGTCGACCTTCAGGTCGGGGACTTGCAAAACGTTGTCGGCCACCTGCCGGGAATACTCCTCCCGTCCGTTGACATAAAGGATGCCGTCGCGGATGACAAGCCGATCGCCGGGCATGCCGAGGATCCGCTTGACCAGTTTCTCCTGCGGGGCGTCGGGCTGATTGAGCACGATGATGGCGTAGCGTGCGGGCACGGCGTTGGCGTCCGACAGGATCACGTCGCCAATTTGCAGCGTCGGCTCCATCGACTCGGAGACCACTCTGTCGATCTCGACTTTGCCCAGGGCGATCGCCAGGTTGGCGCCCACCAGGATCAGCAGGATGAACAACCCGGCGAACAGACGCAGGCGCCGCCTGCGGGGCGGAGGAGATTCGACATCGGCGACCGGGTAGATGGCGGGCAAGCCCGCGGCGGGAGGCGGCGCGGGGGGTTCTTCGGGATTCAGAATCGGCGGCTCCATGTCGGCACGTCCTCGGATTGAACCCGAGGCCTTTCGTTGAGCGATCGGGAACGACGTTTTATGAACCGGCGTCATCACGAAAGCCGGGCGGCGGGGCAGCGGCGGCCCCGCGGCTTGCGCGCGATCCGTGAGGAGACCTGTTTTAGTCATCGGCCGCGGCGGCGGGAATCATAAAGTGAAATCCGGCGCCGCCGCGCCGGCACCGCCCGGCCGCGGCGCGGTGGAGCTTGGCTAAGCGCCGCGAAAGATGTAGTATTGATTCGGTGAAGGCGGTTTCAGCCTTTCGCGACGCAACACCCAGCAACAGGATGGTTGTCGAATGGATCGGGTTGCCGCACTTATTCTGGCCGGCGGACGGGGCGGGGATTTCGGCCCCCTGTCCGAGCATCGCACCAAGGCCGCCTTTCCGGTGGCGGGCCATTACCGTGTCATCGACTTCGTGCTGAGCAATCTCAGCCACTCCGGCATTCGCCAACTCGATATCATCATTCAATATCTGCCGGCGTCGCTGATGGATCATGTCAGCTCCGGCCGGCCGTGGGATTTCGACATGGCCGACCGCCACTTGCGGTTCATGACCCCCTTTGTCGGCATCCGTGAGACTCGTTGGTTTCATGGCACCGCCGACGCCATCGCCAAAAACGTCAATCTCATCAAACAACCCGGAATCGAGGAGGTGCTGATTCTGTCGGGCGAGCATGTCTACCGGATGGACTACCGCCAACTCCTCAGCCATCACCGCGACCGGAATGCGGACATCACCTTCGCCTGCGTCGAGATTCCCCCCGAGGCGCAGCACCCGCGGTTCGGCAACGTGCTGGCCGGGGAGGACGGCCGAATCGCGGCTTTCATCGAGAAGCCCTTGCGGCCGCAAGGCCCGTTGGTTTCGGCCGGCATTTATTGTTTCAAGCGCGACGTGCTCCTCGACCTGCTGGCCACCACGGCCCCCGACGACCCGAACGAGGAATTCAGCCTGGCTAAACACGTACTTGAACCGTTCGTCGATCGGCTCAACGCCCAGTCGTGGCTGTTCAGGCAACCATGGTATTATCTGGCCGACCTGCGCGAGTATTTCCATTTCCACATGGACATCGCCGAGGGGCGTTGCCAGCTTTTCGACGAAAGCTGGGACGTGATGACCAGTTTTTCGGACCGAAACCTCGGCTTCCGGTCACCGGCGTTTTTTCATCCCGAAGCCCGCGTGACCAACTCGCTCGTTTCGCCCGGCTGCCGCGTGGGCGGCGCCGTCAACAACAGCGTCCTGTCGCCCGGAGTGGAAGTCGGCCGGGGGAGCATGGTGGACCACTGCGTGATTTTTCATGACGTGAAGATCAGCGAAGGGGCGCAATTGCATTACGCCGTCGTGGACAAGGACGCCGTCATTGAACCCGGGGGACGAGTCGGCCAGGCGGCGGATTCATCCGGCAACCACGATCACCCGATAGCGGTGGTGCCCAAAGGGCATCGGGTCGGCGCCGAGGTGGGCGCCGCGTAAGCCGGCCGGCCGTCGAACCGGCGAAAAAGCGCACGGACCGGTGCGGCGGCGCATTATGATATTTTGTCTTCCTGCCGGCGGCGGCGGGCTTCGCGCAATTGATCCTTGGCTTCGGCCGAGTCGGGATTGAGCGCCGTGGCGATCGACAGGTGGTGCACGGCCGCGTCCCAATCGCCGGACGTGAACGCCGCCAGGCCCTGTCGCAAGGTTTTTTCGAACAATTCCCCGCCGCGCTCGCCTTCCTTGATCGGCTGAGTCTGCTCCTGCGTGGCTTGGCCGTAAGTTTCATCGGGCAGGTGGATGGCCACGGTTTCATCCGAGTGAAACGCCTGGATATCCTTGTCTTGCGCCTGGTCCTCGGGCGCAACCATCAACAAGTCCTGCGTGTCCGAACCGACAGTTTGATCGGGGTCCTCGGTGTCCCAGGAGGGGAGCGTCTGGTCGAGCGAAATCGACATCAATTCGTCGTCGCCCGTCTCGGTTTCTTCGGTTGTTCCGCCGGCGCGCGGGCGTTCCGGTTCGGCATGTATCGTCTGCGTGGGAGACTCGTCGACGGCCGTTTCGCGTGCCAGAATGGCCGGGGCCGCGGCCGGTTGCACCGTCTCGGTGTCGACCGACAGCAGATCCCTGTCGGCGGCCGGCTGGTAGGGTGCGGGGTGTTCTTCCTCATCGATGTCGCCCAGACTGGGCAGGATGAGGGGCGCGGGGCCGGCCGCCGCCCCGGCGGGCGCCCCCGCGGCCGGGCCCTGGGCTTCGTCCATCAGGCTGATGAACGAATCGGAGATGAATTCCTCGTCATCGGCCCGGGCGGAGTGGACGCCGGTCAGCGGCACTTCGAGCCGCGGCAGATCGGTCGTGTCGGCCGGGGCCTCGGTCGGCGTGGGCGCTTCCGCGGGCGGTCTTTCGGCGCCCATTAGGTCGATGGGCTCGTCCGAAACGAAGGCCGGTTCGGTTTCGCCGGGGGGCGGCGATTCGGCTGACGCCGCCGGCGCGGCGGGGGCGGCCGGTCGGGCGACTCGATCGGTAGGCGGCACGAAGTCCTCGATCGTTTCCTGCTCGTATTCCCAGTTGGTTTCCTCGGGTGTTTCCGCCGGTTCGCGTGTGGTTCCGGCGGCCGGCTTTTCAGGGACGCCGACCGGCGGCGCCTCGATCGTGTCTTCGCCGTCGTCGAGTACCGACCCGGCGAAGATATCCGGGACTTCCTGACGAGTGGTCTCGCGCAGCGTTTCACCCGCGGCTTCGGGGGCGGCTTCGGGGGCGGCGGCGAAGGGAGAAAAATCGGTTGGACCGGCGGGCGCGGCTTCCGCGGCGGCTTTGGCGCCCGGGCCTGTTTCGGTCTTGCCGCCGAGCCTGGGAACGTCGCCTTTCCGGCCGCGCCGCAGGGCCAGCGGCGCCAGCACCGCGATCAACAGCACGACGGCGCCCACGCCCAGGTAAAGTTGATACCGCCGCACGAAACCGGCCAGACCCGTTTCGGCGCCGGCCGGCGCTGCGGGCGGCAAAGGTATGGAGGGCCGCGGCGTGGCCGCCGGCAGAGGGGGTGCGGCAGGGGTGGCCGCGGCGGCGGCCGTGCCCGGCGGCGGGGGCGTGGCGCTCGGGCGAGCGCCCGCCACGGCGACGGGAGCGGTTGCCGAGGTTGTCGTCTCCTCCTGGCGTTGTGGTAGATCCTGAAGATGACGGTAGGGCCTTTTGCCCTCCTTGTTTTCCTTCATTCGGGCCAGGTTCATTTTGGCCCGGACGCGGTAATACGAAGGCAGGGCTTTGTCGGGGAATCGACGGTTAATATCGGCATCGAGCACGAGAACTTTGGTGTAATCCTTATCCATGAACGCCCTGCGAATCAGATCGAGCCCCTCTTCGTAATTCGAGTATGCCGGCGCAGCGATGCCGTAATCGACGGATTCCTCGCGGGGTTGAGCCGCGGGGCCGCCGGTTTCATTTTCGACGGCCGGCACGGCGGGGATCGACAGGGTCGCGGTCGTGGCCGCGTCGGCGCGCAGCGGCGGGATGGCGGCCGCGGCCGTCGTCGCCGGATCGGCGGCCGCCTGCGCGCCGCCCTGACCCCAACCCGGCGCGCCCGCCAGGAGGCAGAGCCATGCCAGCGCACAGGGGAGATGGGAAAACATCCCGGAACTCAGGCGATACACCATTATTTTGAAGTCCTTCTATCAAAACCGGTCTCGAGCCAGTGCAAAGCCGACATGGTTGAACTTAGGTCTATATTCTTAACAGAATAGCTTCAACCAAATCCAATAAAAAGCGGCGGGCGGAGGTTATGTCACGACGGTCCGCCTGCTATCGGCTCGTCGCTGCGGCCACGCGCCTCCCGCACGGTCGTGCCAGGCGAAGGGGCCGGCTCGCTCCAGCGGCGCCCTGCCTGAATCCGCTCCGTCTGAACGCCTTATCGGCGGGGGGCCTCGAAGCGATAAAGGCGAACTGACGCGGTAGACACGCGGTTGGCCTCCCCGCCGAGGCACAGGTGGCCGGTCAGCGCGCCGCGCGGCCGCAACAGCGTTTGTATTTGCGCCCGCTGCCGCAGGGGCAGGGGCTGTTGGCGCCCACCGGCCGGCCGGCCCCGGCGGCAGTCGCCGCAGCCGGCGCAACGCGGCCGGGCACCCCGCGCGCGGGAGTCGCCGCCCGGGCGGCCGGTTGGGCCGCGCGCTGGCGCGCCGCCGCGCGTTCGTGGGCGGCCAGGTTATCGCGCTGCTCGCGCAGCCACTGTTCGGCCATCCGCTCGAAGGTCGGGTGGGCGTAATCGAAGAAGATTTGGTAGGCCTTGCAGAAATGGGTCATGCCGCCGTCGCGCGGATCCTGGATGCGGTCCTTGGTGCAACCGCCGTGGCAGTGGGCCAGCCAGGGGCAGGCCGTGCAAGCTTCCGGGATGGCGAGTTTCATGCGTCCGAACTCGCGCTGGCGGGGGGAATTGAGCATCTCGATCAGGCTGCCTTCGAGCACATTGCCCAGCTTCCAGCCCGGCTCGACGAAGAAGTCGCAGGCGTAGACGTCGCCGTTGTGTTCGACCACCACGTAGCAGCCGCACTCGCGCAGGAGGGTGCATTCGGGCGGAGGCGCGCCGACGTAAGTGTGAAAAATCGAATCGAACCAGCGGACCGAGGTGCCGGGGCGCCCGTTGCGGAAGTCCTTGCGCCAGAGGTCGAAGACGCGGCAGAGGAATTCGCCGTAGGCCTCGGCCGTGACCGAAAACGGCGCGGCGGCGGCGGGATTGGCGACATCCTGTTCGACGCAGGGGATGAACTGCATGAAACGCAGTCCCAGGCTTCTGTGGAACTGGTATATTTCCTCGGGAAAACGTACGGAATAATCATTAACGACCGTCAGGGAATTGACAGCCACGCGTTTATTCATAAGAAGGCGCGCCGTGCGCACCACCCGCTCCCAGGTCGGCTCGCCGCCCCGGGTGCGCCGGTAGTGGTCGTGGACATGCTGCGGGCCGTCGAGCGACAGGCCGATGAGGAAGTTGTAACGGCCCAGGAAATCGGCCCAGGCGTCGTCAATGACCATGCCGTTGGTCTGGAGGGCATTGCCCACTTCCTGGGAGGGTGAGCCATATTGCTGCTGCAGGGCCACGGCCTTGCGGAAAAAATCCAGCCCCATGAGGGTCGGTTCGCCGCCCTGCCAGCCGAAACTGACCGAGGCGGTGCCGTCGCGCATCACCTGGCGGATCATTTCGGCCAGCACCTGGTCGCTCATGCGGTGGCGACGTGTTTCGCCGAAGAGTTGAGATTTCTGGAGATAGAAGCAATACGAACACCCCAGGTTACAGTCCGGACCCGAAGGCTTGACCAGGATCGACGACAAGGGTTTGATCGGGGCGGGGGGTGAGGGCGGCGGCGGGGTTTGCGAGGTTTCCATCATGGGCGTATTTTATGTTCTAAGCGACGGCTTAGCAATAGCAGAGAGCATGGGGAGGAGGGAAAAACACGCGCGGGATGGGACGGAGAAGGCGGGCGCGATGTCTATCCGGAGAAGGCGGATAACAATTATATAGCTTTGCAACCAGTGGATTTGTCTTGACAAGAGATGGATACATCGGAAGGATAGAATTAAAGGTTGCTGGCGCGGTCGCGCCTGTATCAAAATGACACTTTATTTTGAACGAGTGTCCGGAAACAGAACACGGTGTGTGGAACCATTCATCGAGCCATGCAAACCAATAGGAGGTAACAAAGACAACCAATGGATCCAGTGACCCTGATGATGACCGGGATCACTGTGGGTTTAATTGTCGGTATGGGCGCCGGTGTGGGCGTGACGCTGATTTATGAGAAGCGGGCGGCCGCCCGGCGTAAGCAAGGGGCTCAGGACGAGGCCGAAGCGATTTTGGCCGCGGCCCGGGTCGAAGCCGAGCAAATCCTTCAACGTGCCGATCAAAAAGCCAAAGAGGAATGCCAGCAGCGCATTAAACACGTCGAGCGGGAGCTGGCCAAACGGCGGCACGAAATCGAACGCCGCGAACGCAAGATCCCCCAGCGCGAAGGAGCGCTGGAACGCAAACTCGACCAGGTTGAGGAACGTGAGCGCGAAGTGAACCGGCTTCACGAGTCGAACCTTCGCCGCAGCGAGGCTTTGAAGAAGCAACAGGAGGAGATGGAAAAACAGAAAAGCGAGGCTGCCCGGCGCTGCGAGGAGATCGCGGGGCTGACGGCCGAACAAGCGCGTAAAATGCTCTTTGAAATGATGGAAGCGGACGTGCGTCAGGATGCCGCCGCCATGATTCGGCGGATCGAAGCTGAAACCCGGGAGTTGGCGAACAAGAAGGCGCGCCAGATCATCACCCTGGCCATCCAGAAATGCGCCACGGATCAGGTCAGCGAAACCACCGTCTCGGTGGTCAACCTGCCCAATGATGAGATGAAAGGGCGTATCATCGGTCGCGAAGGACGCAACATCCGGGCCTTGGAGGCCACAACAGGCTGCAACATCATCGTTGACGACACCCCGGAAGCCATTGTCCTGTCCTGCTTCGATCCGCTCCGGCGTGAAATCGCCCGCCTGGCCATCGAAAGGCTCCTGGCCGACGGACGGATACATCCGGGCCGGATCGAAGAGGTGGTGGCCAAGGTCGAAAAGGAACTGACCGAGCATATTCGGGAGACGGGCGAACAGACCGTCTTCGACCTGGGCATCAGCGACATGCATCCGGAATTGATCAAGACCATCGGACGTCTGAAATATCGCACGAGCTATGGTCAGAATATCCTGACGCATTCGGCCGAAGTCGCCAAGCTCTGCTCCTACATGGCGGCCGAACTTGGCGCCGATATCGAGGTGGCCAAACGAGCCGGCCTCCTGCACGATATCGGCAAGGCCCTGAGTTACGAAATGGAGGGAACGCACGCCCTCATCGGGGCCGATCTGGCGAAGAAGTGCAATGAATCGCCCGGAGTGGTTCATGCCATCGCCGCCCATCATAATGAAGAAGAGCCACGCACGATCATCGCCGTCCTTGTCCAGGCGGCCGATGCCATCAGTTCGGCCCGACCCGGCGTGCGGCGCGAGTCGTTGGAGAATTACATCAAACGGATGAAGCGACTCGAGGAGATCGCCGATTCCTTCAGTGGCGTCTCCAAGGCTTTCGCCATTCAGGCCGGCCGGGAATTGCGCATCATGGTTGAACCCACGGAGATCAATGACAACGAGGCGGCACTGCTCGCCCGCGACATCACCAAGAAGATCGAGCGCGAACTCGAATACCCCGGGCAGATCAAAGTGACAGTCTGCCGGGAAACCCGCACGGTCGAGTACGCGAAATAAATAGTCCAACCTTTTTGAAATCAATATGTTGAGAACCCCCGGCCGGGATATCCAGCCGGGGGTTTTTTGCGCTTACCGTCCCGCGGAGTTTTCGGGAAACAACGCCCCAGGGCAGTTGCGTGGCGTTCCGCATCCACGACGCAATACCTGGGGGGCCTGCCCGCGATTTGGCGGGTTGCGCCCGGCGCTCACTCCGCCGCCGAAAAACCTTGCAGTCCCCTTCGGCCCGGTGGGATGATGAATCAATCGAAAGTGCCGTCGCTCGCATCCCGACCTCAAAGGAGTTGAACGATGGGCGCCATTCGTATCCTTATCCTCGAAGACGACAACGACATCATCGATCTGATACGCTCGGTGCTTGAAGGATCGGGCGGGCAATACGAATTCTGCCAGGCCGGCAATGGCTCGGAGGGGCTGCAGGTCGCCATCCAGGCCCAGCCGGATCTGATCATATGCGATATCATGATGCCGGTGATGGACGGACGCGAATTCGTCCGGCGCCTGCGCGCCATGCCCGAGTTCATCCGGATTCCGGTCATTTTTCTTTCGGCGCTGGGTTCGCGGGAGCAAATTACCGACGGCTACCAACTGGGCGCGGCGCTCTATCTGACCAAGCCCATCGATGGCACCCGATTGCGCCGCAACATCGAACTGTTTATTCGCGACCATGAAATCAAGCCGCGCCCCAAGCGTTTTTCGCTCGATCAATTGCCGGGCGCGCAAGTCCCCCCTCCCCTGGCCGTACTCGTGTCGCGCCCCGGCGTCAAGCCGACCGCGGGTGAAGGGCCGGGCGAACCACCCCCGGCGGGCGGCCGTAAAGAAGTTCGCCCGGAAAGCAAGGGCGAAGAGCCGGTCGACGACTGGGTAATCAAGCCGCATGCGACGCCGGCCGGCACCCCGGCCGGTCGCGCGCGCAAACCCAAGATCCGCGTCATGGTCGTCGAGGACGACCCCGACGCCTCCGAGATGATCCGCATCGGGCTGGGCGACGACTACGAGGTGATCGAGACCGTCGACGGGATTTCGGCCATCGAGCAATCGGTGCGCTACAAACCCGACGTCTTCATCATCGATGGCATTCTGCCGCGCATGACGGGTTACCAGCTTACGATGATGCTCAAGAAAAACCGGCTCTTCTACCGTTCGCCGATCATTTTCATATCCGGCAAGGCCAGCGACCGCGACCAGCAATACGTCCTGCGCCTGGGCGTGAGTCACTTCCTGGCCAAGCCGTTTACGGTCAAGCAACTGACGGCGATCATGGACCGGATCGTGACGGCGCCAAATTTCGAGATCCACACCGACCGAATCGATTCGAGCCAGATATTCCTCGAGAAATTCCAGCAGATCGAAACGCACCGGACGTCCAACCCGGCGCTCGATCGCCTGGAGCGCCGGTCCGACAAGATTCACAAAGAAGTCAAGTAGGCCGCGCCCGATGGTCGATTCCGCCCCCGCGCCGCGACCCGAGTGGGCTCCGGCGAGGCGTCATGTCGACAGTGACCGATGAGGAATAGCGATCACGATCGCGCCTCAACCGTCACTTCGGGTGTGACCGCACCCTATTCCCACAGACTCACCGCGCCGTAAAGAACGGCGTCCTGCCACAACCGGGCGCGTTGGATGGACGTTTGTTTGAGCGTTTCGATGCCGGGCAGGCGTCGGAGTAATTCCTTGACCGGCTCGACGAGCCCGTCC
>JAMCWS010000282.1 GCA_023480605.1 bacterium | reverse complement strand
GGGCTCCATTGGGCGTGGGCATGGACGGCATTTGCCCTGCCGGCCGTAGCGGCAGGGGGAGTGCTTCTGACCCTGAACGCGCTCCATTTCGGCGGGCCGTTTGAAGTGGGCTATGCCGACCAGCGCGAGGGAGTCGCTTTTTCGGCGCCGGCGCTGGCCGGCCTTTACGGATTCTTTTTCAGCGTCGGCAAGGGCTTGTTTTTCTTTTCGCCCGCCCTGGCGCTCGGTCTGGTCGGCTGGGGGCCGCTGTGGCGCACTCCCGATCCGCGCGCAAAGGCCGTCACCGCCGCCATGGCCCTGTTGGTCGTCGTGCCGCTGGTTGTTCACGCCAAGTGGCAGAACTGGGCCGGAGGGTGGTGTTGGGGACCGCGCCATATTTTCATCATCCACCCGTTCCTGGCCATCCCCATCGCCGCGTGGCTGGCCGGCGGGGCCGGGGCGGCGGCCCGCATCGCCGTGCCGGTTGTCTTCGCGCTCGGTGTCGGGGTTCAGCTTCTCGGCTGCTCGCAGAATTTCATCGAATTCTACCAGCGCTTTTACCGTTCGCCCGGCGATCCGTCGGCCGATTTCGTCCTCTACGATCCCTACGATCAGGAATACTGGGGCCGGTATTACCAACTGCTTTACCGCCCGGCTTCCGCCGGCCCGTTCCGCCCCGTGCCGCTGGCGCCCCCGGCCCCCATTCAACATTCGCTCTACCTGCCCGGCGACAGCGTCTGGGCGGGTTATCCGGTCATGCTGCGCGAAGGTCGGCTCGATAACTTTTGGGTTCGGGCGTTCGGCGGCCGCGCCGCGCCGCCCGCCGGAGACGGCGCGCCATGAGCCTGCGCATCATCGGCGGCCGGCGGCGTGGCACGATCCTCAACACCCCGTCCGGCCTGGCGACGCGGCCGACCTTGGGGCGGGTGCGCACCTCGCTTTTCGGCATATTGACTCCGGCGATCCCCGGCGCCGCGGTGCTCGACGCTTTCGCCGGCAGCGGCGCACTCGGCCTCGAGGCGCTCAGTCGGGGCGCGGCGCGCGCCGACTTCGTCGAGCAGTCGGCATCGGCGCTCGCCGCGCTGCGCGCCAACGTCGCACGCCTGGACTGGGCCGACCGGGCGCATATATACGCGCGCGACGCGCTGGCGTTCCTCAATCGCCCGGAGCCGCCCGCCGGCGAGAGCTACGACCTTATCTTCCTCGATCCGCCGTACGGCCATGATCTTTGCGCCGAGTCGCTGCGCCGACTGGCCGCGCACGCCCCCGCCTGGCTGTCCGGCGGCGGCTGGATCGCCGCCCAGGCGGGACGGAAGGATCGGTTGGACGAAACGTACGGGGACCTGGCGCGCGTCCGCGGCGATATCTATTCCCGGACCCGGATCGATTTCTATCGCCGCGCCCGTTGATTCGGTTGACCGTTGATTGGGCCGGTTATTTGCCCGATTGGACGCGCAAAAGGTTCATGGTGCTGCGCTCGAACTTCTGCGGTTCGAGACCGTCGCGCACGTGCGACAAGGTCAGGCCGTCGCCGCTCAGCATGAAGGTATGTTGAGTATTACCCTCCTGGGCGGTCAGCACGTCGCCGTTCCAGTTGGCGTCGATGAATTGCGCCTCCGCGCCCTGCTTGAAAATGCCGACGGTATAGCCGCGGTAGCGGGGCGCCAGGCTGTAGAAGGTTGTCGTTTCGTAGGGGGGCTGGGCCTGGTAAATGCCGGTGAATTCCATCGGCGCCGGAGTGGGGCTCCAGCCGGCCGGGATCCGCCGCCGGAAGGTGAAAGTATAATTGTTGGTCGAGTCGACGCGCTTGATTTTCCACAGCTCGAAGCCGTCCTGGGCCAGCAGATCCATCGAGCGGTTGAGTATCCCCAGCCCAAGGAATCGCTCGTTGAGCAGTTCCTCGGAGATCGGCGCTTTCATATCGGCGGGCAAGGGTTCCTTGGCCTCGAAGACCCGGTAGCGATACTCATAAGCAGTCGGGGTAATGATCCCCGCCGCGCAACCGGCAAGCAAGGCGAGACCCAGAACGCCGGCCAGCGCGGGGGTCCAACGGATAATAGCGGATGGTTTCATGGGGCCTCTGAACTCCTGACGGGAATCTGGCGCCGGCCGACGGGCCGCCGGGCGCCGCGCTCCGCCCCGGGGCGGATAAACCTTCACAAGCCACGCCGGGGGCGAACGCGCGCGACCGTTCATTTCTCTCCACACTAATCATTTCAGCTTGATTGTCAAAATGATTTGTCAGTCGAAAGCGAAGGAATCGGTGCCGCGCCGCCCGCGAAGGCCCGCGCCGTCCCCGGGCGCGGTCTACTGTCGTTGGCCGACTTGCCCACCAACCTGCCCGCCCGGCCGAGTCGGCCGCCCCACGCGGTTTCCGGCTCTTCCTTGACTTCCCCCGCCGTTGCGATAAACTCGATGGGCTTGGACCACCCTCGCGCGGCCGATCGCTCCCCGCCGGGCGCCTCCAGAACGTCGTCAAGGAACCCAGTCGAATGGATGTCAATTCCCCCGCCACGCCCGTTCCCGGCGACCCGATCCCCCCGAAGCCCGACGCCGAATCCGCGCCGGAGACGGCCGGGCCGCCCTCGCCCGCCGACGAAAACCGCCTCGTGCGCGAGCGTTATGAAAAGGCCGAGCGCCTGCGTCGGGCGGGACTACAGCTTTTCGCCCACGCGTTCGAGCCGACTCACCAGGCGGCCCAGATCCGCGCCCGACAGGCCGAACTTATCGCCGGCGGCGAGCCGGTCACGATCGCCGGGCGGGTGATGATCGTCCGTTCATTCGGCAAGGCCGGTTTCCTCGTCGTCCGCGACCAGAGCGGCCCCATCCAGGTTTACGTCAAAAAGGGCGAAACCGACGACGCGGGGTTCGAGTTTTATAAATCGGGCCTCGACGCGGGCGACATCGTCGGCGTCCGGGGAACGATGTTCATCACCAGGCACGGCGAGTTGACCGTCAAGGCCGCCGAACTGCGCCTGCTGACCAAGTCGATGCGACCGCTGCCGGAAAAGTGGCACGGCCTCAAGGACAAGGAACTGCGCTACCGCCAGCGTTACGTGGACCTGATCGCCAACCCCGAGGTGCGCGAAATTTTCCGCGCCCGCAGCCGGACAATCCAGTTCATCCGCCGCTTCCTCGACGAGCGAGGCTACATGGAAGTCGAAACGCCGATGATGCAGGCCATCTGCGGCGGCGCGGCGGCGCGACCGTTCGTCACGCGCCACAACGCCCTCGACATGTCGCTTTACCTGCGCATCGCCCCCGAGTTGTTCCTCAAACGTCTCGTCGTCGGCGGCTACGAAAAAGTTTACGAAATCAACCGCAACTTCCGCAACGAGGGGATCTCGACGCGACACAATCCCGAGTTCACCATGCTCGAACTCTACACGGCGTGGTGGGACTACCGCGAAACGATGGAACTGACCGAGACGCTCATCCGCGCGGCGGCGCGCGAGGTGACCGGCGGGGCGACGCTCACGTGGCAAGGGCAGGCGATTGATCTGGAGGCGCCCTTCCGCCGCGTGCGCGTGCTGGACGCGGTGGCGCGAGCGGCCGCCCTGGCCGGCGAAGGACGCGAGACGGCCTACAACTACGAGTCGGCCCCACACGCCCTGCGCTGGGGGATGGGGTCGATGGATGAGTTGAGGGAAAAACTCGGCCCGGCGGCCGCGGCGAGCCTGCCCATCGCCGGCGTGCTGAAGGAAGCGCGCACCCCCGACGCGGCCCTCCTTGGCATTTTCGAGGAACTCGTCGAGCCGGCCCTTATCCAGCCGACTTTCGTCATGGATTATCCGAAGAGCCTCTGTCCGCTGACCAAGGCGGCGGCGGGCGAACCGGCCACGGCCGAGCGATTCGAGTTTTACTGCGTCGGGCTGGAGATGGCCAACGCCTACAGCGAACTCAACGACCCGGTCGAGCAACTCGCCAGCTTCGAGGACCAACTGGCCCGGCGTGCGGCCGGCGACGAGGAGGCGATGAGCGAAATCGACCGCGATTACGTCCGCGCCCTCGAGTTCGGCATGCCCCCGTGCAGCGGCCTCGGGATCGGCATCGACCGCCTCGTCATGCTCCTGACCGACAGCCCCTCGATCAGGGACGTGATTTTGTTTCCGCTGCTCAGGCCCGAGGCGTAGGGCAAAAGGCGTTGGTTGAAGACGTTTTTCAAGGACTTTTTTTAACCGCGGAGAACACAGAGAAAATGAGGACACAGAGACGGTATACCGCCGGCGACATGCAAAACCAGCAGCACCGGCAAGCACACCAATAAAACGAAATATATACAACCAGTAACCATTAGAATATAAAATCAGCAGCGCAGAGAGAGGGCGTATAATCAACAACTTGACATTAAACCTAACCATTTGCATTTTTACCTCTGTTGTTCTCTGCGATCTCATTTCCTCTGTGATCTCTGCGGTTAAAAAAATGCTGTCGTAAAAATAAAACCACTACGGAACCAAAGAACATGCACATTAATCAATTAACGAGGACCATCATTGGTGCCGGGATCAGGGTGCATAAATCTTTGGGACCTGGTTTGTTGGAATCGGCGTATGAGGCATGTCTGGCGTATGAGTTATCCAAGACCGGATTAAACGTGCAGCAACAAGTGCCTGTGCCCGTGATTTATGAGACGATAAAGCTCGAATGTGGCTTTCGAGCCGATCTTGTGGTTAATAATTTGGTTGTGGTCGAACTGAAGGCCAAAGACTGCCTGCATCCGGTGGATGAGGCCCAAATCTTATCCCACTTGCGCCTGATGAACCTGCCGATTGGGTTGTTGATGAACTTTCATGTGGTTCGCCTAATGGATGGCATCAAGCGAATGGCCAATAACTACCGGCCAACGGAAGCTTTGGATGATGAATATGGAGAAATTCAGCCATGACCTCGTTTGAATGGTTTGTCGCCTGGCGTTACCTGTTCTCGCGCGAGCGCAAGGCGCTGGTCTCCGTCATCACCATCATCTCGATGGCCGGCGTGATGGTCGGCGTGGCGGCCCTGATCGTCGTCATCGGCGTCATGGACGGGGCCGACGAACTCCTGTTCGGCAAGATCGCCGATCTCTACCCTCACATTGCCATCGCCAATCCCGCGGCCCGGCCTCTCGATCCCGCCATGCTCAAGGCGATCCGCGCCAACAGGGACGTCGTCCTGGCCCAGCCCGTCATCAAGCAACAGGCCTTTGTCCAATCCGGCACGGGGATCGAGGCGCCCAAGCAAGGCATCCAGCTCATCGGCGCCGACGAACTCGGGCCCGACTCCCCCTTCGCCATCGCCCGCGCCGGCACCGGCGAAACCGTCCGGTTGCGTCCGGGTGAGATTCTACTCGGTTACCCGCTGGCCGCCAACCTCGACGCCCCGCCCGGGTCGCGCGTGCTGGTCTTCGCCACCAATCCGGTCAAGACCGCCCTGGGGCCAATGCTGAAGCAGACGCAATTACTCGTCGGCGGCTATTTCAACAGTCAGTTCTACGACTTCGACGCCAACACGGCCTTCGTCACCACCGCCGAGATCCGCCGGCTTTTCCGCATCCCCCCCGAGGTTTACGACTACATCCACATCAAGCTGAAGAATCCGTTCGACTCCGAAAAGGTGCGCGAGCAATTGCTGGCCTCGATCCCCGAACTGCGCGTGGGGGGGTATCACATCACAACCTGGGCCGAGGAGAACGGCGCCTTCTTCGGCGCGCTCAAGCTCGAAAAACTGGGTCTCTACATCATCCTGATGCTCATCATCCTGGTGGCGGCGTTCAACATCATCGGCACGCTGATCCTGATGGTGATCGAGAAGACGCGCGAGGTGGGCATCCTGCGCGCCGTCGGCGCCTCCGAACGCACCATCGCGCGGATCTTCCTGCTCGACGGCGTCATGGTGGGGCTGGTGGGAACACTGGTCGGACTGGCCGTCGGCATCGGCATCTGCGCCCTCATCCCGGTCGTCAAAATCGAGATGCCGCCGGCGGTCTACAACTTCAACACCCTGCCGGTGAAGGTCAACGTGTTGACGGTCATCGAAATCGTTTTTTCGTCGATGACCATCTGCACGCTGGCGGCCCTCTTCCCGGCGCGCCAGGCCGCCAAGCTCAACCCGGTCGAGGCGTTGCGATATGACTGATGAGGCAACGGGCTCTAGGCTCCAGGCCATAAGCGCCTAGAGCCAAAGGCCTGGAGTTTCGAGCCTCGGAAAAGGAACCACGATGTCCGAATTACTGCGGGCGGAACGGCTCTACAAAAGCTACCACGACGGCACGCGCGAACTGAAAGTCCTGCAAGGGGCCAGCTTGACGGTGGCGCGCGGCGAGGCCGTGGCCGTTGTCGGGATGTCGGGGGCCGGCAAGTCAACCTTGCTCCACTTGCTGGGCGGACTCGACACACCCGATGCGGGAGAATTGTTGTTCGAAGGCAAGTCGATCACCAGTCAGCCGCTGTCGCGCCTGCACGATTTTCGCAACCACGCGATCGGTTTCGTCTTCCAGTTCCATCACCTGCTGCCTGAGTTTTCAGCCGTCGAAAATATCATCATCCCGGCGATGATGTCCGGTCGTCGGCGGCGCGAAATCGAGCCCGAGGCGCTGACCACGCTGGAACGACTCGGACTGGCCGATCGTGCCCGCCACCGCCCCTCCAAACTCTCGGGCGGCGAACAGCAGCGCGTCGCCCTCGCCCGCGCGCTGGTGAATCAGCCGGCCCTGCTGCTGGCCGACGAACCCACCGGCAACCTCGACATTCACACCGGCGAGGCCGTCATCCAACTCATGTGGGAAATGACCGTCCGCCAGAACCGGGGACTCGTCATCGTCACCCACGAGCCGTTGATCGCCGCGCGCGCCGACCGCATCTTGCGTCTGTTCGAAGGCCGCCTTATTCCCCTGGCGCACGAGGATCTTGAAGAATTGATGGCAAAAGGCAAGAATTAGGCTTCAGGCTCTTCGCTCCAGGACCGAGGCCATGCTTGCCCGGAGCCAAAAGTCTGGAGCCCATAGGCTGAAGCCTGTAGCCCGTATCGTGTAACCCTGGGAGTCTTCGATCATGCGGATCGCTTTCCGAAAAATGGCCGGCGCCGGCAACGACTTCATCGTCATCGACAACCGCCAGGGCATCGTGCGCGAAGAGGGGCGGCGCGAGTTGTTCGCCCGCTGGTGCGCGCGACGCGTCGGCATCGGGGCCGACGGGGTCTTGCTGGTCGAACCCCCCGCCGATGGCGGCGATTTCCGCATGCGCTATTACAACGCCGACGGCGGCGAGGCCGAATCGTGCGGCAACGGCGCCCGCTGCATCGCCCGTTTCGCCCACTTGATCGGCGCGGCCGGCCGCGAGATGGCCTTCGAAACGCAGGCCGGCCTCTACCGCGCGGTCGTCGGCGAGCGCGACGTGGTGCTCTCGATGAGCGATCCGCGCGACCTGCGCCGCGCCGTCCAGCTCGACATTCCCGGCCTTTTCAAGGGGGAGGTGGATTATATCAACACCGGCGTCCCCCATGTGGTCGTCATGGTGAACGACCTGGAACAAACCCCCGTCTTCGACCTGGGCCGGGCCATTCGCCATCACGCCGCCTTTGCGCCCGCCGGCGCCAACGCCAACTTCATTCGTTTGCGCCCAGACGATGAAAATGGGGGCGGGATCGACATCCGCACCTACGAACGCGGCGTCGAGGACGAAACGCTCGCCTGCGGCACGGGGTCGGTGGCCGCGGCCCTCGTCGCCAGCCTTCACGGCCACGGCCGCAGTCCCGTGTCCGTCTACA
Organism: bacterium; assembly: GCA_023480605.1. GTDB lineage: Bacteria > Sumerlaeota > Sumerlaeia > MVZB01 > MVZB01 > JAMCWS01. The sequence continues at coordinate 5,056 of JAMCWS010000282.1, read as the reverse complement.
CGCGCGGCGGCCCGATCCTCAGGATCCATTTCGCGCCCGCGGCCGGCGGGACCGGATTCACCGCCATCAAGCTCGAAGGCGAGGCGCGCGTGGTTTACGAGGGCATCGTCGAAGTCTGAGCCTTTGCTTCAACGACGATAATTTCTTTCGTGATCGTGATCGTAGTCGTGATCGATATCGCATTCAAATCAGGATCCGACTACGATGACGATGGCGATGACGATCATGAGCGCCAAACCGGGCCGATGAGGCAGGCCATGTCTCTTGCGCAGGAAACCACCGAAAATCATTCCAAGCCCACGCCCCTGCGCTGGGGCATCCTGGGGGCGGCCCGCATCGCGCGCCGGGCGCTCGTTCCGGCCATCCGGGCCCAGAACGGCACGATCGCCGTGATCGGCGCCAGCACGGCCGAACGGGCCGAAAGCTTCGCGCGCGAATTCGACATACCGGCGGCCGTCGAGGGTTACCAGGCCGTTCTCGAACGCGACGACGTCGAGGCCGTCTACATCCAGCTGGCCAACGGGCTCCACTTCCGTTGGGCACTGGCCTGCGCCCGCGCCGGCAAACATTGCCTTTGCGAGAAGCCGCTCGTCACGACTGCCGAAGAAGCCCGCGAACTGCACGAGGCGTTCGGCCGCGCCGGCTGCCGCCTGATGGAAGCCTTCATGTGGCGCCACCACCCGCAAACCGTGTGGACGCTCGATCGCGTGATCGAAGGCGAGATCGGCACGCTGCGCCGGATTCACGGAGCCTTCTCCTTCGCCCTGGACCGACCCGATGACTATCGCTGGCGCGACGACCAGGGGGGCGGGGCGCTCTGGGATATCGGCTGCTATTGCGTCAACGCCATGCGGCTGTTTTTGGGGGCCGAACCCGGCGCCGTCTCGGCCCGTTCGGTGCCCGCTCAGCCCGGCGGCCGCGCCGACCGCTCCACCGTTGCGTGGCTCGATTTCGACAACGACCGCCTGGGAACCTTCGAGTGCTCTTTCACCTCGTCTTATTCCCAATCGTTGACGCTGGTGGGCACCGAGGGCGCGATCCGACTGGAACGCCCCGTCACGGCGCTTCACATGACCGTCACCGCGCGGATCGAGATCGCCGGGCAACGCCGCGAACAGACCTTCCCGCCCGAGAACGCCTACCAGAACATGATTGACCATTTTACCCGCGGCGTGCGCGACCCCAGCTTCGCCCTCGAGCCGGGTGAAGACGGTCTGGCACAGGCGCGCGTCATGGAATCCCTCGCCGCCAGCGCCGCCCGCGCCGGCGAACCGATGACATTATAAGGGGGAAGGTCCCGTTTAACGTCCCGTGGGCCTTGACGGGCGGCGCTGACCGATGCTGCGGCGGAATACGCCGGATTGTCTCCGTTCGTGCTCGAAATCGTCATCGATTGAATTCGCGTGACTTGGCCCATTTTCGCCTTTTCGTGATAAATCCCATCGTTACAATGGAAACCAATCGTGACCGCCATTTAACGAAATGATCCATCGTTCGGGGTATGCACGTATCGGGTAATCCGTTTGAGCCAGACGGAATGGATTTTTCCGATATCGCAACACCCTCCGCCCGGGCGAACGGGCAATATCTTTCATTGACAAGACGGTCCCTTGGCGACTTAAGATCGTTGGCTGTTATCATTGGACGGAGGAACCGGCGACCCCTCAATGCGCCCGGCCATTTATCATCGCCTTCGCACCGGCTTGCCGCACCCCTTCGCGGCGGGATTGCCCGTTGCGTTCCCGCCAACTCGGCGCGACGCCACGCCTCAATGCCCTGCGGATCACGCGGATTCACGCGCGCTGCCTTTCGGCCGCGCCGGAACCCCATGGCTGGACGGATCTGCCGCCGGTGTCTTCCACCCGCCCGCCCGGTCATCCTGAAACACCGATCGCGACTCGCGTTGGACTTCCGCAAGAGTTACCGCCGGCCCGGACCGGCTGATCGATTTGCCGTCGCTTCGCCGCCGTGGATATGGAAAGGATCAGAGCCGCATCGTGCATATCGGACGACGCCATGCCGGCGCCGGCCCGCGCGGGGATTCGCCCCCCTTCGGCGGCCACGAAACATGAATTCAACCGATCCGACCAGCCATGCCAACCAAGAGAAAAAAACGGCCGCCGCCAGTTCCGTTATCGCGGCGGTCGCCTTGACCGGCATGAAACTGGTGGTCGGGCTCCTGACGGGCAGCCTGGGCATTCTGGCGGAAGCGGCCCACTCGGCGCTGGACCTGGTGGCCGCCATCGTGACCTTGATCGCCGTGCGCCTCTCGGGCCGGCCGGCCGATCCCGAGCACCTGTACGGCCACGGCAAGATCGAAAATCTTTCGGCGCTGGTCGAAACGGCGCTGCTGCTGCTCACCTGCGTCTGGATCATCGCCGAGGCCGTGCGGCGGCTGTTTTTCGCGCGGGTGGAAGTGGAGGTCAATTTCTGGTCGTTCACGATCATGGCGGTCTCGATCGTCGTCGACATTTCGCGGTCGCGGATGCTTTATCGCGTGGCTCGCAAGCACAACAGCCAGGCGCTCGAGGCCGACGCGCTGCACTTCAGCACCGACATCTGGAGTTCGGGCGTCGTCATTGCCGGGTTATTGGGCATGAAAATGAGCGACTGGTTCCCGCGGCTGGAGTTTTTCCACCAGGCCGACGCCGCGGCCGCCGTCGTGGTGGCGCTGATCGTCGTCGCCATCAGCGTCCAACTCGGCATCCGTACCGTCCGGGGCCTTATCGACGCGGCGCCGGCCGGCATGCGCGAGGAGATCATCGCCGCCATCGAGGCTATGCCCGGCGTGGTCGATTGCCACCGCGTCCGCATTCGTTATTCGGGACCGCAATTCTTCGTCGACGCTCACGTTTCGGTCAAGGGCGACACGCATCTCGATGACGTTCATGCCCTGATGGATGGGATCGAGCGCCGGATCCGCCAACTCATTCCCGGCGCCGACGTGACCGTGCACCCCGAGCCTTCCCGTATCTCCCCCCGCGAGGCGGCGATGAGGATCGAAAAGTCCGAAGGACGGATCGGTTAAGTCGCACCGGCCGGTGGCGGGTTGGCCGCGATTTGCGAAAACGGAGACCGCTCGATCTTGCCTTAAAGGCGATATGCGCCGCGTAAACATCAAACAACGGATATAATAAAATAAATAATTATCGATGTAAATTATAAATGTGAAATGTAAAACTGAATTCGGTTTCGTGTTTCGCACTCATTATTTGCCATCACGATAAGCGAGCGGCGTTTCGATATCGGCATGAGGAATAAGCCCTTATCTCGCGTGTTTTCGCGAATTTTTACGGCGCAAATCGACTTCTTTGGGAATCGGCCCCCGAGGGGGTCAAGATCTACCTGCACTTGCCCTACTCGCGGCGCGATCGCCGTTGACACGACCCGCGGCGGGGCGCACAATGCCGGCGATATCACAAGCGTTCGGCCCGCGGAAACCGTCTCGCGGATGTCATGCGATTTTACGACAGGAGAACCTTACGATGCCCGACTCGCCCGTCGCCCGACTCGATCACTATCGCCTGCTGGGCCGCAGCGGGCTGCGTGTTTCGCCCCTGTGCATGGGCACGATGACTTTCGGCGAAGTTTCCGGCTGGGGGGCACCCGAGGACGAAAGCCGCGCCATGCTCGAACACTACCTGGAACGCGGCGGCAACTTCATCGACACGGCCAATTTATACACCCAGGGAACCAGCGAGACCTGGCTGGGCCGCTTCCTCAAGGGCCGCCGCGACGGCGTCGTGCTGGGCACCAAATTCACCATCAACATGTATCCGGGCGACCCCAACGGGGGGGGCAATCACCGTAAAAGCATCGTCCGTTCGCTCGAAGACAGCCTGCGTCGCCTGCAAACCGATTACATCGACATCTACTGGCTGCACGACTGGGAGTGGCGCGCGCCGATCGACGAAGTCATGCGCGCGCTCGACGACCTCGTGCGCGCCGGCAAGATCCTCTACCTCGGCATCTCCAACATGCCCGCCTGGAAGGTCGCGCAGGCCAACACGATGGCCGATTTACGCGGCTGGTCGCCATTCATCGCCATGCAGGCCGAATACAGTCTCGTGCAGCGCTCGACCGAACGCGAGGTGATCCCGATGGCGCGCGAACTGGGCCTGGGTCTGCTCCCGTGGTCGCCGCTGGCCGGCGGCATGCTGACGGGTAAATACAACCCGGCCGACGAAGACAGCCTCACTCCGCCGACCAAGCCCACGCGCGGCGGATTCGTCGAGGAAAAAATCAACCGCCAAAACGTCGCCATCGTGCGCGAGGTGCTTAATGTGGCCCACGAAATGGGCCAATCCCCCGCCCAGGTGGCCCTCAACTGGACCATGCAGCGCCCCGGCGTGACCAGCATCGTGCTGGGCGCGCGGACGATGGCCCACCTCAAGGACAACATGGGCTGCCTGGACTTCACGCTTCCCGCTGAACAAATGCGCCGGTTGTGCGAAGTGAGCGCGTTCGAGCCCGGCTACCCGCACTGGATGCTGGAACTCGACCGCGTCAAGAACGCCATCACCGGCGGCTGTACGATCGAGCGGCGCGTGCCCTTTATCGTTTGACGCACAAAAACCGGAAGAACCTTACAAGCCGTGAGCGCGAACGGCGCCGAATCCGGTCTCGCTTGCATCTGACGATGGCGCCGGAAGCGGCCGAACCCGCTTCAGTTATTTTAGGCTCTCGCCATTCATTTCATGTAAATGACCTCGAAAAAGAAGGGGTAATTTCATTTTATGCCCGTCCATAATGGCTTTTCGCGATTCGCCAATCCCAACCGTCAGTTGTCTTTTTGTTTCAACCGGTTCACGCGGATTCACTCTGGTTTTGCAAAAATGCCCCTCATACGTCCCCGGCGGTCAGCGCTGACTCAGACGTCTCGATAATTCAGTTCCAGCCGAAGCGGGACAGGATAGCACCCCGGCCGCCATGCCGGTGCCGCGAAGGGTGCACGACATAAAAGTGGGTTTTCATAAACCGGTGTCCTCCCAGAAGTCTTCGAAGCGGCCTGAATAAAGGCAGCAGCGTGCGGCGATGATGGCGTTGGCGCCGGCCA
>JAMCWS010000042.1 GCA_023480605.1 bacterium | reverse complement strand
CTGGAATGGAAATCTGTGATCGGGCGATTGTCGGCGGGGGCGCGGCCGGTCTGGCGGCGGCGATTTTCGCCGGCGAGGACGCCGCCGGCGGCGCCCGCCGCATTGTCGTCCTCGAAGGAGCCCGCCGGCCTGGCGCCAAGATCCTCGTCAGCGGCGGCGGGCGTTGCAACGTCACCAACGAGCGCGTCACACCCGAAGACTATGGCGGCGGCCCCCGGCCGGTGATCCGCGCCGTGTTGCGCGGCTTTGACAGCGCCCGCACCGTGGCCTGGATGGCAACCCTGGGCGTGCCGTTGCGCCTCGAGGCCGATGGCAAATATTTTCCGATTACGGGCGGCGCCCGCGCCGTACTCGACGCCCTCCTGCGCCGCGTGCGCGAAGTCGGCGCGGAACTGCGCCCAGCCACTCGCGTGACGCGCATTCACGCGCGGGCGTGGCCGGAAGCGCCCGCTGGGGGTGGTTCCGCCGAACCCCTGTTCGAACTCGCGCTGAGCCGCGTCGGCTCAAGCGAAGCGGCCGGTGAGGGACGCCTCCGCGCCCGCCGCCTGATCCTGGCCACCGGGGGGCTGGCCCTGCCCCGCTCGGGCAGCGACGGCGCCGGTCTGGCAATGGCCCGCCGCTTGGGCCATGTCATCGTGCCGACCACTCCGGCGCTTTGTCCCCTCGTTCTGGCGCCGGGCGATCGGCTGTGCGAACTGGCCGGCCTGAGCCTGGTGGCGCGCCTGGGCATTTATGGTCCGGGGGGGAGGCGCCTGATCGAGCGGACCGGCTCGCTCCTGTTTACCCATTCCGGCCTCAGCGGGCCCGTGGTGCTCGACCTTTCGCGCCACTGGCTGCGCGTCCGGCTCGAGCGGCCCGGCGAGGAGTGGACCATCGCCATGGGCCACCCCGGCCTGGCCGACGCCGAGGCGGCCGAGGCTTGGCTCCTGGACGAAATCGTCCGCCACCCACGCTGGTCGCCCGCCCGCCTGATCGCCGGGCGCTACCCCGAGCGCCTGGCGCGCCAGGTCGCCGATCGCGCCGCCGAGTCGGGGGCGGCGGCGCGGTCATTGGCCGCCTTGGGGCGAGGGGAGCGCCGCCGGCTGGCTCAGGCCCTGGTGTGCCTGCCGTTGCCCGTGGTCGGCGACGGCGGCTACGGCCAGGCCGAGGTGACGGCCGGGGGGGTGGACCTGCGCGAGGTCGATCCGGGCACGCTCGAGTCGCGCCGCGCGCGGGGATTGTTCTTTTGCGGCGAGATCCTTGACGTCGACGGCCGGATCGGCGGTTTCAATTTCCAGTGGGCCTGGGCCAGCGCGGCGCGCGCCGGCCGGAGCGCTTGCGCCTCGCTCGCGTCCGTCGAATCCGGCGATTGACGGATCACGGGGAGCCTGCGACCGCCACATTTTAATTGTTTGCCGCGCCGATTTATTATATTCATTAGCCAGCAGCGATGTTGGCGCAAGAGGGCTTGACAATCCTTATAAAGTCTTGCATTGGGGCGGCCAATCCGATATAGTGCCGCCGCTCAAGCGAATGCTCGCCGCTCTGTGGATTATTTGCCCGATGCCGTAGCTCCCGTTTCTTGAGCATGTCACTGCGACAGTAATCATTATTTTAATACTTGTGCCGGTCTCCGAGATTGAAGGCCGGCGGAAGTTGAACCGCGGATGCGGGCGCGTCGCTCCATTTCGCGCTGGATCGTAGGTTCTTGAGACTTCCGCGGTGCGGAAAGGCGCCAAACATTTCGCCTTCCGGCCGGGTCTCATAGGCGGTTTGCGGCGCCGGTCCCGAAGCCGCAAGCGAGGCGGACAGCAGCCAACTCAAACAAAATCAGGAGTCTGTCTTTGGAAAAGGTTCTTGAAAAAAAAGCCGTCGTTCAAGCTCCCCCTGCGTCTGCCCCTCCCCAGGACCTGCCCCAGGAGCCGTTGCGATTCGTCTCCATCCGCGCCATCGCCATCGCCTGCGCCCTCATGCCGGTGTTGGCCCTTATGGTCGTCCAGTCCGAACTGATCTGGTATTCGGGCCACTCGACGGCCATCTCGTTGTTTTTCCACGTCACCTTTACAATATTTCTGCTGGGACTGGCCAATCTTTACATCCAAAAGCGCTGGCCGAAGGCGGCGCTTTCGGCCGGCGAGATGATGACCATCTACATGATGCTGTCCATCGCCGGCACCTTCTGCAGCCACGACATGCTCCAGATCATGGTTCCGATGCTCAGCTTCCCCAAATACAATGCCAATCCGCAGAACCAGTGGGAAAAATATATTCTGTCCCACATTCCTTCATTCTCCATCATCACCGACATCCACGCCGCCGAAGGCCTGGCGGTGGGCAACAACAGCCTCTACCGCCTGAGCAACCTTGTGGCCTGGTCGCGCCCCTTCGCCCTCTGGTACACCCTCCTGCTGGCGCTGATGGGCTGCCTGCTGGCGATCAACATCTTTTTCCGCCAGCACTGGACCGAAAGGGAACGCCTGGCCTTTCCGATCATCCAGATTCCCATGATGATCGCCACCGGCCTGTCGGACTTGCTCAGGAACAAGCTTTTCTGGATCGCCTTCGGCATCACGACCTTCATCGACATCGTCGACGGCTTCAATTTCCTCTACCCCAGCATTCCGCGGATTCCCATCGTCGAGGCCTTCCGATTCAGCGAATACTTCGTCGAGCGCCCTTGGAACGCCATCGCCGCGACGACCATCAACCTCTATCCCTTCGTCATCGGCCTGACCTTCTTCATCCCCACCGACCTGGCCTTCAGTTGCTGGTTCTTTTTTATCATGTTCAAACTGCAACTGGTCATCACGTCGGCCATCGGCATCCGCGACCTGCCCGGTTTCCCTTTCCCGACCGAGCAATCAGGCGGCGCCTATATCGCCCTGGGCCTGCTGGCCATCTGGGTGTCGCGCCGCCACCTCGTCGGCGTGGGGCGCAACATCCTGCGCCGCCCCGGCGGCCTCGACGACAGCCACGAACCGATGAGCTACACCAAAACGTTGATCCTTTTCCTCGTCTGCGCCGCCGTCCTGTTCTATATCGCCATCCACCTCCTGGGCGGAACGCCCGGCATCATGCTCATGTTTTTCACGATCTTCTTCCTGTACGCCATCGCCATCGCCCGCATGCGGGCCGAACTCGGCCCTCCGGCGCACGACCTGCACAATATGGGCCCCGACACGATGATCCTCAATCCGCTGGGCACGCGCGGCATCGGCACCGAAAATTCGGCCGTCTTCACTCTGTTCTGGTGGTTCAACCGCGCCTATCGCGCCCACTTCTCCGCCCACGACATGGAAGGCTTCAAACTGGCCCAGTTGACGCGCATCGCCTCGCGCTCGATCCTCAAGGCCATGGTGATCGCCATCGTGTTCGGCTCGCTCGTGGCCTTCTGGGCCGTCCTCCACTCGGTCTACGTGCACGGTTACAGCGGCCGCCTGGCCGGCGACGCCTTCTCCCAGGAGGGCTGGAACCGGATGGTCGGCTGGATGACCCTCCCGCAAAAACCGCGCTACGCCGCCTCGGTGGCGTCGGTGGTCGGGCTCCTCGTTGCCCTGTTCCTGGGCGCCATGCGCATGAAATACACCTGGTGGCTCTGGCATCCGGTCGGCTACGCCACCTCCACCTGCTGGTCGATGGAAAAACTCTGGTTCTGCCTGTTTCTGGGCTGGCTGGCCAAGTCGCTCATCACCCGTTACGGCGGCGCGGTGGCCTATCGCAAGAGCCTGCCCTTCTTCGTCGGCCTGGTCATGGGCGAGTTCGTCACCGGCAGTCTCTGGATGATCTACGGCGCCCTCGCCAACATGACCGTCTACCGGTTCTGGGGATAGGCAGCGCGGCGATCCGCCCGCCGGCGACGGGGAATTGAACCATCTGGATGGTTCGCTAAACGCAACGCAGGAATGAATTCATGGATTGGAACGTCATCATCACCCTGGCCATCGTCGCACTCAGTCTGGCGCTGGGCGCGCTGATCATGTTCCTTTGCTGGTCCATGCCCCGGCTGCGATGGGTCCTGTGGGGCATCCTGGGGGTCGCTTCGACCGTCGGGCTGGCCATCTGGGTAGGCCGTCCGCATCCCATCACCATCGGCGTGCCCGAACTGAAAGTCACCGAAGATCTGAATATCGACCGCATCCGTTCCTACATGCGCGAATTCACCTCGACCGACTCGCGCATGACCGGCTACCCCGGCTCCGAAAAGGCCTACAAGTTCATCCTCGACGAACTGAAAACGATGGGACTCAACCAAGTCGAGATCCAGGAGTTTCCCGTGGCCGTGCCCATCGTCCAGGAAGCGGTGCTCAAGGCCGACACCGCCCAGGGCGCCGTGACCATGCCGATCCATCCCCTTTGGCCCAACCTGGCGCGCACGCCCCAGACGCCCCCTGAGGGAATCACCGCCTCGCTGGTCAACATCGGGAAGGGATTCGACGCCGACCTGACCGGCAAACGCATTCGCGACTCGATCGTCACCATCGACTGGGATAACAACTACGAGTGGCTCTGCGGACCCGAGTTCGGGGCCAAGGCGATGTTGTTCCGCGCCAATCCGATGTGCGGCGGCCCGGCCATCCGCGGGAAATTCATGACCGTGCCGGCCAACATCCCGCGCTTTTACGTCGCCCAGCGCGATCTGCCCTTGTTCGATCGCCTCCTGGCCACCCCGGGCCAGAAGGTCACCCTCCATTGCCGGATGAGTTGGGAGCGGGTCACGGCCCGCAATATTCTCGTTCGTCTGGAGGGCGGCACACCCTACCCGGGGGGCGAAATCAACGAAGACATCACCCCGGTTATCTTCCACACCTACTACGACAGCATCAGCATCACTCCGGACCTGGCCCCCGGCGCCGAACAGGCCTGCGGCCCCGCCACGCTGCTCGAAATGGCCCGTTACCTGAGCCATTTGTCCCAGCGCCCCCAGCGCCCCATCTACCTGCTGTTTCTTGGCGCCCACGGCCAGGCCCTGTCGGGCATGGTTCACTTCACGCGTCGTCTCCACGACGGACTCAAAGAGGGCTGGACCGACGCGCAGAAGAACACGATGCTCGCACAGATGGGGCCGCCCGGTCTGTTCGTCGGCCTGGACCTGAGCAGCCACACCGACCGCATGGGCGTATTGTGCTTCGGCCATTTCCGCCGCCAGAACGAAGGCCAGTTACGCTCCAAGTTCCGCGATCTCGGCCTTAAACTGAACGATTACGCCGAGTCTTTCGTTACCGAACCCGAAGCCAAGACCACCCTGCGGTCTTTCAACGACTGCATTAATCTTACCCTCGGCCGCAACTGGTGGACTTACTTCCCTTTTTCCGCCCCCTTCGACAGCGAAGTGCCGACCCTGGCTTCCTACGCCGGAGTGACGCTCGCCTCCATCAATGACAACCGTTATCACGTCGACACCCCCGACGACGTGCTCAGCGAGATCCAGTTCGATCAACTGGCGCGGCAGATCGTCTACGAGCCGGGCCGGCGCGTCGGCCTGGCCAAGCTGGGCCTGGCGCTGGCCTTCTGGAAAGGGCCGTTCCTCAATTCCCGGCTCGATGACAAGCTCGCCAAAATCGAGGGCCGGGTCGTCTGGCTCGATCAGAACAAGGACTACACTCCCAACCAGCCGCTGATTTATGCGCCCGTTTTCTTGAAAGCCCAGCGCAACGAAAGGGGATTCCTCGGTTCGCGCGGTCTGCCGGCGGTGTTGACCGACGACACGGGACACTTCAGCATCGACGGCCTCATCGACACCACCGGCAATCTTGAATTCATGAAGTGCATGCTCGAGGCCTACGGCACGGCCAGCAAGAGTTTCCTCGACGCCAATCCCAACGCCGCCCAGGAATTCATCAACGCCCGCCGCAAGCAGGAGCCCGATTACGGCAAAATCCCCCTTGATGGTTCGATCATTTACGCCCTCAACATGTCGCGCGAAAAGGAATATCCATGGACCGCGAGCATGATGAAGAAGGTCGTCAACCTCAACCTGGTCTGCTTCCCCTGCAAAGCGGTCACGCTCAATGGCCTGATCGAGCCGCGCGGCTACGTCAATCTTCGCGACATCCAGATCCTCGACGCATCGACTCAAAGTCCGCCCTTTCAGTTCGGCAGCAGTACCACCGACGCCTACAGCCTGGACGAGAATTGCATCACGATCTGGGCCGATCCGAACCTTCGCATGCGCCTGACCATGGGATTAGGGCTCAAGGAAAAACGCCTCATACTCATCAACAACACCCCGCAAAATCCCGTCGGCGACGCTTTTGTGCTCGACAAGCTCGAAGGCATCCCCTCGATGGTGCTTCAGGGGGGGCGCGACATGTGGAACCTCGACCAGTCGCGCATCGAGAACTTTAAAAAATACGGCGTGACCAACCCGCGCGTCCAGGCGCTTCACGACGAGGCAAAAACCTACCTCGCCGCGGCCGAGACGGCCCTCAACAAATATAACTACCGGGAATACCGCTCCGCGGCCGAACGCGGCTGGGCCCTGGAGGGCAAGGCCTACAGCGAACTGCTCGCCATGACCAACGACATGATCCGCGGCGTGCTCTTCTACCTGGCCCTGCTGCTGCCCTTCTCCTATTGCATCGAGCGCCTGGTGGTCGCCTCGGGCACCATCAAGCGCCGCATTATCTGGATGACGACGATCTTCATCGCCAGCTTCACCATCCTGGCCCTGATCCATCCGGCCTTCCGCTTCACCCTTACGCCCCTGATCGTGCTGCTGGCGTTCATCATTCTGGCCTTGGCCGTCACCGTGAGCATGTTGGTCGTCGGCAAGTTCGACACGATGCTCCAGGAGCGCAAGCAGGACGTCACCGGCCAGCACGAAGACACCCAGAACGTGGGCAACATCGCCGTGCGCGCCGTCGACCTGGGCATCGCCAACATCCGCCGGCGACCCCAGCGCGGCTTCCTGACGGGCATGACGATCGTCCTGGTGACCTTCACCTTGCTTTCATTCACGTCGCTCGTGCCCGAGGTCAGCACCTCCCGCCTGAAAGTGCCCACGGGCAATCCCGTTTACAAGGGCATGCTGGCCCGCGACCGCGCCTGGAATCCGATGTCGACGGCGCTCTATGAATCGTTGAAACGCACCTTCGGAGGCGGGTCTTCCCCGGCCGTCGCCCCCACCGGCAAGGGGTCGGCCGTCGCCGGCCGCCTCTGGTTCTACTGCGATATGCTGGGCAACCTGTCGCAGATCGACATCCGCAACGATCCCGACGACGTCAAGCGCGCCGCCGAGGACCGTACCACCACGGCCACCGAAGGCAAATCGTTCACCGCCGTCGCCTTGCTGGGCATGGAATCGACCGAACCGCGGGTCACCGGCATCGACAAGACCCTCATCGCCGGACGCTGGTTCAAAGAGGGGGAGATGCGCAGCATCATCCTGCCCGAGCACATGACCACACTGTTGGGCCTGGGATCCAAGGACATCGGGCGCAAAGTCTATGTCTACGGCCAGAAGCTGACCTTGGTTGGCATTTACGACCAGGATAAATTCGACGCCATGGAGGACATCGACGGCGAGCAATTGACTCCGGTCAACTTCGTCCTCCAGCGCCAGATCGAAGCCCAGAAGGCCGTGGCCGACGCGCCCGCGGACACCTTCGAGGAGTACGTCCACTCCGCCAGTTCCCAGATCGCCATCGTTCCGTACCAGTTTGCCGGCCGCATCGGCGCCACGATGCGCTCGATCGGCATCCGCACCGGCGAAGGCGTCGATCCCGACAAACAAGCCGAAGGCTACGCCCGCCGATCCAACCTGACGATTCTGGCCAGCGACGGCAAGGACGTGCTCCTCTACGCCTCGGTCGACCGCAGCAAGCTCAACGCCGCCGGCCAGATCGCCATCCCCGTGCTGTTGGGCTTCATGATGGTGCTCGGCACGATGCTCGGTTCGGTTTACGAACGCCGGCGCGAAATTTTCGTTTATAACTCCGTCGGCCTTTCGCCCACCAACGTGGCCTCGCTCTTCCTCGCCGAATCATCCGTCTACGCCATCATCGGCGCCTCGGTGGGTTACCTGCTGGGCCAGGTTATCTCCAAAACCTTGCAATATACCGGCGCCCTGTCGGGCATCGGCCTCAATTATTCGGCCGGCACGACCGTTTTCGTCACCCTGCTGACGATGTTTATCGTACTCGTTTCGACCTTCTACCCGGCCCGCCAGGCCTTCCTGGCCGCCATCCCCGACGCACGCAAGGATGACGACCAACCCGACGACGCCCTCACGACCGAATCCATCGGCCTTTACCTGCCGTTCGTCGCCACTCCGTCGAGCGTCTACGCCATGCAGGCCTACATGTATGAGTTCCTGGACGGATTGCAGGGAGTGACGGTGGGGCAGTTGGCGATCGACAACCTTCAGACCGGCGTCGAGACGGTCGAGGATAAAACGACGCCGGTCCTCAAGTTCCGCGCCTGGCTGGCTCCGTTCGACCTCGGCATCAGTCACGACGCCGTGCTCCGGATCGTTTATCGCAAGGATCGCGACGTCTTCCAGTATCACCTGACGGCCCACCGGTTCAGCGGCGACCAGCAGAACTGGCGCCGCCTGACCCCGCGCTTCATCCTGACGGTGCGCAAGCAGTTGCTGATGTGGCGCATCCTCCCGGCCGAAAGCCATCTCAACTATGCGGAAAGGGCGACAGCCCTTTTTGGTGAATCCAATCTTTGAAAAAGAGCCTTATGGAAAAGACAATAAGTAAAACCAAGCCCGCCCCGGAAATCGAAACGCCGCCGCCGGCGCCGCCCGGCGCCATTCAGCCGGGGGCCGATGACACCCTCGAACGCGGCCCCTATATCGACGGCTTTTCGATCCGCACCGTCATCGGCGCCCTGTTCGTCGCCATCGTCATGATGCCCGGTTCGGTTTACCTGGGGTTGGTCGCCGGCCAGTCCCTGGGCCCGGCGGCCGAGTGGGTCACCATCATCCTGTTCGCCGAGATGGCCCGCCGCAGCTTCGCCCACCTGCGCCGCCAGGAAGTCTACGTGCTCTTTTACGTCGCCTCTTCGGTCGCCGCCGTGACCCTGGCCCACCTGGCCCTCGCGGGCGGACCCATCGCCGGCATCATCTGGAATCAGTTTCTCCTTCAGTCGCCCCAGACCAGCGGCATCGCCGACAAGATCCCCGACTGGGTCGTGCCGCCCGCCAGTTCCGCCGCCATCCAGCAACGCAACCTGATCGACCCCGCCTTCTGGTACAGCAGCAAGGGCTTCCTGTCGCCCGTGCTCCTCATCGCCATGGGTTATGTGCTGGGACGCATGGCATGGTTCGGCCTGGGTTACGTGCTCTTCCGCGCCACTTCCGACGCCGAGCGGCTGCCCTTCCCGCTGGCGCCCATCGCCGCCGAAGGTTCGACGGCCCTGGCCGAATCGACCGACCGCGAGGAGGGGGTCGAGGGGCGCCGCAAGAAGTCGTGGCGTTGGCAGGTCTTCAGTTTCGGCGCCTCGCTGGGCATCATCTTCGGCGCGCTCTACGTGCTGCTGCCCGTGGCTTCCAGCCTGGTCCTCTCCAAGCCCATCATGCTCTTTCCGATCCCGTTCGCCGATTTCACCAAAAACGTCGAAGGGGTTCTGCCGGCCAGCCTCATCTCGATCAGTTTCGACGCCGGCATTTTCATGGCCGGCATGATCCTCCCCTTCCGCCTGGTCATCGGCACCATGACGGCCATCCTGCTGACCAGCGTCTTCGGCAACCCGATACTCGAAAAGATGGGGATGTTCCCCCACTGGGAACCGGGCAACGGCCTGCTGGTCAACCAGATGATCCTGAGCTTCGACTTCTGGATGAGCGTGTCGGTCGGCATGGCGATCGCTGTTGCCATTGTCGGCATCCGCAGCCTCATCAAGACGTTCGCCAGTCAGCGCCGGGACTCCAAGGCCAGAGGCGCGCGACTGGCCGGGGGCAAAGTCCAGGCGTCCGCCGATCCGAATAATCCGCCCTACCGCACGGCCTGCAAGGAACGCGGCGATTTTCCGGTCTGGATCGGCGTGGCGCTCTTCGTCTGCAGCGTGCTGGGCTTTATCTCGATCTCACACGCCCTCGTGCCCGCCTTCCCCATCTGGATTTTCGTCATCTTCGGCTTCATCTGGACCCCGCTTCAATCCTATATTTCGGCCCGGCTGGTCGGCCTGACCGGCACCGGCATCGGGGTCCCCTTCCTCAAGGAGACGGTCTTCATCACCAGCGGCTACAAGGGAGTCGACATCTGGTTCGCGCCGATCCCGCTGATGGATATAGGCCATAGCACCCAACTCTTCCGCACGATGGAACTGACCCGCACCAAGTTCACCTCGATCATCAAGGCCGAGTTCATGATGTTCCCGATCATCTTCATCTTCAGCTTCCTCTTCTGGTGGTTCTTCTGGAAACTCAACCAGATTCCGTCGGACCAGTTCCCGTTCGCCGCCCGCCTTTGGCCCGTCGCCGCGCGCCAGTCCTACCTGATCTTCACGGCCAACAGCACCGACCAGCCCCTCCTGCTCCAGGCCCTCAAGCCCCAGTTGATCGCCGGCGCGGCCGTCGTCGGCCTGGCGATCTACATGGGATTGGCCGCATTCAAGCTGCCGGTCATCTTCTTCTACGGCATGGTGGGCGGCATCGGGGCGCCGCTTCACGCCGGGCTGCCCCTTCTCGTCGGGGCGCTGTTCGGCCGCTATTACTTCCGGCGCAAGTTCGGCGAGGAGCGCTGGGCGCGTTTTGTGCCGGTCGTCGCCGCCGGTTTTGCCTGCGGCATGGGCCTGTCGGGCATGACGGCCGTCGCCCTGGCCCTCATCGGCCAGTGCACGCGAACACTACCCTTCTAGCCTGGGATAGAGTGGTAACCGCATCCATGAGTAATTCAACCAACAAACACACGATCTTCGCCGACGACGGCGGCGGGCGGCGCCAGCTCACCCTACCTTGGGGCCAGACGATCCACATGTGCTGGGGCAACATCCGCAACCGCGCCGGCCGCTTCATGCTCATCTTCATCGGCATCGCCGTCGTCGTCGCCTTCTTCATGTCCAACCTCTCTTACCAGGGCATGGTCGACGACCTGAAGGCCAGCGCCGGCACGGAGGCCCAGTCGCGCCTCAACCAGGCGGCCGAAGCCGTCCGGAGCGACGCCAAGGAATACGAGGCGGCCCGCGCCGAACTCGAAGACGCCATCCACGCCCAGGCGGTTCTCGAACGCGCCGGTTTCTACAGCGACACCATCTCTGAAAAGAAGCAGGGCGACCAGCAAGTCTGGCTCATGCTCCTCTCGGGCATCCTCTGCCTGGTCGGCATCACCAACACCATGCTGATGAGCGTCACCGAGCGCATCCGCGAGATCGGCACCCTCAAGTGTCTCGGCGCGCTGGACGGTTTCGTGATCCGTTTGTTCATGATCGAGAGCGTTTTCATCGGTCTCGTCGGCAGCCTCATCGGCGCCCTCGTCGGCTACATCCTCACCCTCCTGCAAGTGGGGATGGTGCTCGAGTTTTCCCTGATTTCGTTTTCGCAGGCGATCCAGACTTTCTTCAAGGGCGTGCCCTTGGCCGTCGTCGCCGGAACGGTCTTGACGGTCATGGCCGCCGTTTATCCCACGTATGTGGCGGCTCGAATGAAGCCGGTAGATGCCATGCGGGTGGAGATTTGATATGAGCAACAACAACCGCCGGGAAATCGTCCGCACCCAGGACGTGCGCAAGGTGTATCGGATGGGCAGCGAAGAGGTCCACGCCCTCCAGGGCATCACGGTCACCATCTACGCCGGGGAATACATCAGCATCATGGGGCCCTCCGGCTCGGGCAAGAGCACCTTCTTCAACATGGTCGGCGGCCTCGACAAGCCCACCTCCGGCGAGGTCTACATCGACGAGGTCGACATCGCCCAGCTCGGCATCTTCGAACTGGCCTGGCTGCGCTGCCGCAAGATCGGCTACATCTTTCAGACCTTCAATCTTATCCCCGTCATGAACGCCCTCGAAAACGTCTCCCTGCCGATGGTGTTTGCCGGCGTCGGCGCCGACGAGGCCCGCGACAAGGCCGCCGCCCTGCTCACCAAGGTCGGCCTCGGCCACCGCCTCAACCACCGCCCGCCCGAAATGTCCGGCGGCCAGCAGCAGCGCATCGCCATTGCCCGCGCCATGGCCAACGACCCCGCCATCATCTTGGCCGACGAGCCTACCGGCAACCTCGATCTTAAGACCGGCCATGAGATCATCGACCTGCTGACCGAGCTTAAAGAGGAGCGCGGCGTGACCATCGTCACCGCCACCCACGACATGAAAATGCTCGCCGCCAGCGACCGGGTTATCTGGGTCACCGACGGCAAAATCTCCCGTATCCAGAAGCGCGAGGAACTCGACATTAAGGTCGGCTCGATCAGCGGCGAAGAAGCCTGACGCCCGTTTGCCGGTCCGCCTCCGGCCATTCACCGCGACCGCTCGCTCGGCGCTGCCGGCCGGGCGGTCGACGTTTTTTCCGTTCTCTCAGGACATAACGTGTTTTGACCTTATAGGACAACGGAAACCGGCTGCATTTGCGGGACGACACGGGATGCGCGCGCCGTCTTGCCCTCCCCTCTCGCGGCGCGGTTTTTCCCGGCTTCCCTTCTCGCGGGCGGATCGTCTATGCTGGGTGAGAGACGGGCGTGAAAGGAAGACGCGATGAAGGAAACCGGCGGCTCACCGATCATCGAACTCGACGCGCTATGCAAGGACTACCCGGCGCCGGCGGGCAGACTGGCCGTCTTGCGCGGCGTCTGCCTCAACCTCGGGCGCGGCCAATCGGTCGCCATCATGGGGCCCTCGGGATCGGGCAAAAGCACCCTCCTGCACATCATTGGCACGCTCGACACCCCGACCTA
>JAMCWS010000248.1 GCA_023480605.1 bacterium | reverse complement strand
GCAGGTAGAGCATCTCCATCCCGAGGGGATAATGGTAATAGAAAGCGTAATCCTGCGGCGCGAAGCCGCCTTCGTATAGGTAATAGAGGGGAATGCTCAGGTGGTAAAGATAGGCGTCGCCCGAGCAGTCGGGCCGCAGGCCTTCGAGCAGCAGCACGCCCGCCGCCGGCAGGCAGGCCAACACCGTCGGGCCGAGACTGGTGCGAACGGAGGCCGGGCGCTCCACCCGAGACCCGCCGGCGCGCGCCCAGGGCCGCGTCCAGGCGAGCAACACCCAGCCGGCGCCCAACAGCACGGCGAAGGCGGGGCGGCCGAAACCATGGCCGAAACCAAGCATGGCCGTCAAGAAGGTCATCGCCGCCAGGCCGGTGGCCAACGCGAGCACGAAGTGCAGCGACGGCTCGAGTTGGCTCCGCTCGCTGCCGGGCGGCACGCCGAGGCAGCGCAGCGCCCAGCGCCCATAACCCCAGGCCGCGGCGATCTGCCCGATCGCAAAAAGGAAGCAGGCGGCAAGGTATAACATCGTCAACAATATAGAGTCGCTGCCGCCGCCGTAAAAGCGAAAACCGCCTGATGGGTGCATCCCTGAATACTCTCTCAGATCAGATCCTCTGTTCCCAGAATCGGGCCGACATTCCGAGCGTTGGACTCAGTCCCGGAGGGACGGTTGCCTTCAGCCCGCCATGGCAATGGCGGGATGGATGGCCGTCTCCCCCCAAAAGTCCCGTCAGGGACGAATGATGGGAGCGAAATCCCCTCGCCATTCGTCCCTGATGGGACTCCGGATCGATCATCGATCGGTTTCCCGTCGCTGGCGTGGCGGGCTGAAGGCTTCCGTCCCTAGCGGGACTTCCACCTCCCCGCCCCATTGACCGGGGAATTCAGGAATGCACCACCCGCCTGATCCGAATATGCTTGTTGGGTTGATCATATGGCAAAAAGATGATAAAAGAGAAACGATTCGCATGGTCCGGGGAAATTGATCATTTTATACCACTTAAGACAAGGAGAAAGTCCCATGAGCTTCGAACTGCCTCCGTTGCCGTATGCCAAGAACGCGCTGGAGCCCCACATCAGCGCCGAAACGCTGGAGTATCACCACGGCAAGCACCACGCCGCCTACGTCGCCAATCTCAACAAGTTGATCGACGGGAAACCCGAGGCGCGCAAGCCGCTCGAGGAGATCATCATGAGCGTGGAAGGGGGCGTCTTCAACAACGCCGCCCAGGTCTGGAACCACACCTTTTACTGGAACTGCATGAAGGCGGGGGGCGGCGGGCAGCCGTCGGGCGATCTGCTGATGGCCATCGAGCGCGACCTGGGCGGCCTCGACAAGTTCGCCGCCGATTTCGCCGACGCCGGCGCCACCCAGTTCGGTTCGGGCTGGGCCTGGCTGGTGCTCGAGGGCGGCAAACTCAAGATCGCCAAAACTCCCAACGCCGACCTGCCGATGAAGCACGGCCAGACGGCGCTGCTCACGATGGACGTCTGGGAGCACGCTTATTACATCGATTACCGCAACGCGCGCCCCAAATATATCGACACATTCCTCAAGAGCCTGGTTAATTGGGGATTCGTGGCCGAAAACTACGCCCGGGCGAAGTAAGGGAAAGGCTGGAGCGTGGAGGCTGGAGGCTGGAGGCACGGCACAAGGCTGGCCGAAGATTATTGCACGACAGAAGACGCGCGGCCTTCGGCAAAATATTCGTTGAGGAAAAGCGCGCCTCCAGCCGCCAGCTTTCCAAGGATTCACACCATGGCGAACACCGAAGACACCCGCCGCTATCGCGACAACCTGCAAGACGAGATCGACGCCGCCGGGCTTTACCGCACGGCGGCCGAGACCGAAACCCAGCCGCAACTGGCCGAGATCTACCGCCGCATGGCCGAGGTCGAGGAGAAGCACGCCGCCTATTGGGAGGAGCAACTGCGCGCGGCCGGCGTGGAACCCGGTCCCCGCCGGCCCGGCTGGCGTTCGCGGGCCATGAGTTGGCTGGCGCGCCGGTTTGGCGTGCAATTCGTCCTGCCCACGGCCATCGGGCGCGAGGACGCCGGCCGGGGCAAATACAGTCGCCAGCCCGAAGCGCGGCGCGTCGGCATGGAGGCCGAGGAGCGCTCTCATGCCAAATTGCTCAACCTGATCGCCAAGGCGCCCGTCGGCGGCCTGGCCGGCAGCGCGCTGGTCAAACTCGAGGGGCGCCACCGCAACATCGGCGGCAACGCTTTGCGCGCCGCCGTCCTGGGCGCGAACGACGGCCTTTGTTCGAACCTGAGCCTGGTGATGGCCGTTGCCGGCGCCAACCTGACCAGTCACGACATCCTGATCACCGGCCTGGCCGGCTTGCTGGCCGGGGCGTTTTCGATGGCCATGGGCGAGTGGCTCTCGGTGCAAAGCTCGCGCGAACTCTACCAGCACGAACTGGCCACCGAGGCCGATGAACTGGCCAAGGCGCCCGAAGAGGAGATGGAGGAACTCTCGCTCATTTACCAGTCCAAGGGGGTCGACGAACTCGACGCCCGGCGCATGGCCCAGAGCCTGATCGGCGACGCCGATCACGCCCTGGACACGCTGGCGCGCGAGGAACTCGGGTTCGACCCCGAGGAACTGGGCGGCTCGGCCTGGGAAGCCGCCGGCGCCTCGTTCGTCCTCTTCGTCGTGGGCGCGATCATCCCGGTCTTCGCCTTCATGTTTCTGGAGGGACGGATGGCGGTGGGGGTCAGCCTGGCCGTCAGCACGGCGGCCCTCTACCTGATCGGCGCGGCCATCTCGCTCATTACGGGGCGGGGCGTGGTCCGCAGCGGCGTGCGCCAGGTGATCTTCGGCCTGGGGGCGGCCGGCGTGACCTTCGGCATTGGCCGCTTGATCGGCGTGGCCATCAGCGGTTGACGGCCGGCCCCATTACGAGAGCGGTAACCGCGGACCCGCGCGCATCTCGTAACGGTTCGCATTAGTGGACGATATTTGGCCAAAAGGGGACGTGGAACCGAATTGGGGACATGGAGACGGACCGGATCAGGCCACGATCCCCTCGGTCAGCGGCTTCACCATCCAAATAGTATTTTGTCCCCGCCGTTTCCCTTCGTTCCCTTACCCCCTTGAGTTTTCCCGCAGGAGCCTCCGACATCCGTGCGCGAGCGTGGATGAGATCGGACCGGCCGGTCTTTTGGCGAAAATTCTTCTCTCCGCCGCTCCCATGTGATTTATGATACATGAACATCATGGAATCATCTCCCATGGGGGCAGGATGAAAAATGGCCAACACCGAAGAGTTCTTCGAAATTACGTGTCCCGAATGCAAAACGGTCCTGATCGTCCGCCGGCGCGACGGCAAGCTTGTCGAGACGCGCAAGCCGATTCTCGAAGAATCGACCGGCGACCGTTTCGAGGACGCCTTCCTGAAAGTCAAGCGGTCCAAGACCGAAATCGACCGCAAGGTCGAGGAGGCCCGCGAGCGCGAGCGCACCAAAATGGACCGGCTCAACGCCTTGTTCAAGGAGGGCCTGGAGCAGGCGCAAAAGGAAGGCCCCGCCCAGAAGCCCAAGCGCGAGGTCGACCTGGACTGAGACGGACGCAAATGACCTGAAGGACGTATCCTTTTCGCCCTATGCGCCCCCGACCTGCGCCCTTGCCATCACGGCGGCATTGTGTCAGAATTCGGTGACTTTTTCGGCGTTGCGCCCACCCCATAAGGAACCGCTAACCCATGAAACAATTTCGCGATTCGATGTTGGAGCTGGTCATCCAGACTTCCACCAATCTGCCAGCCGACGTGCGCCGGGCCATCATCGCGGCCGTCGCCGGCGTCGGCGCGGGCAGCCGCGAAGCCCAGGGCCTCGAAATCATCAACCAGAACATCGACATGGCCTGCGGCCAAATGCCCGGGGGATCCGACCGCGGGGCCATCTGCCAGGATACCGGCATGCCGACCTTCGAGGTCCATTGTCCGGTGGGCGCCGACCAGATTGCGATGGAAGAAGACATCCGCTGGGCGGTGGGCGAGGCCACGCGCCGCGGCATGCTGCGACCCAACAGCGTCGATTCGCTCACCGGCCGCAACACCGGCGACAACCTGAGCGGCACGACGCCCGTCGTCCACTTCAAGCAGTGGCGCGAGAACCGGATCCGCGTCCGCCTCGTCCTCAAGGGCGGGGGCAGCGAAAACAAGTGCATCCAATACAGCCTGCCCTGCGAGTTGGACCACCTGGGCAGCGCCGGGCGCGACCTGGCCGGGGTGAAAAAGTGCATCCTTCACGCCGTCTGGCAGGCCCAGGGCTTCGGCTGCTCGCCCGGCTTCCTCGGCGTGGCCGTCGGCGGCGACCGCGCGCAGGGCTACGCCTTCGCCAAGGAACAACTCTTCCGCGCCGTTGACGACGTCAACCCGGCGCCCGAACTGGCCCGGCTGGAGGCCGAGGTCATGGACGAGGCCAACCGGCTCGCCATCGGCGTCATGGGTTTCGGCGGCCCGACGACGCTCCTGGGCTGCAAAATCGGGGCGTTCAATCGCCTGCCCGCGTCATTCTTCGTTTCGGTGGCCTACAATTGCTGGGCCTTTCGCCGCCTGACGGCCTGGGTCGATCCCGCCACCGGCGCGCTGAGCGGCTGGGAGGAGTTGGACGAACGGCCGGTAAAAATGGCCCGCATGGCCGGCTTCCCGACGACGGGTCGCGAGATCCGCCTCACGCCGCCCGTCAGCGAGGAGCAGGCGCGCCGGTTGCGCGTGGGCGACGTCGTCCTGGTGAGCGGCCGCATCGTCACCGGCCGCGACGCCATGCACAAGTATCTCATGAGCCACGAGGCGCCGACCGATCTGGCCGGCACGATCATTTATCACTGCGGTCCCGTGATGCTCAAGGACGGCGCCGGCCAGTGGCACGTCAAAGCCGCCGGCCCGACCACCTCGACGCGCGAGGAGCCCTACCAGGCCGCCATCATCGAAAAGTTCGGCATCCGCGGCGTCATCGGCAAGGGGGGCATGGGTCCGCGGACGCTGGAGGGCCTGCGCAAGAGCGGGGCCGTTTACCTGCACGCCATCGGCGGCGCGGCCCAGGTTTACGCCCGTACGCTGAAGCGCGTCATCGGCGTTCACCTGCTCGAGGAGTTCGGCGTTCCCGAGGCGATGTGGGAAATCGAATGCGAGGACTTTCCGGCCATCGTGACGATGGACAGCCATGGCGGCTCGCTCCACGCCGAGGTGCTCGAAACGAGCGCCGCGCTGCTGGCCGGCCTCTTGCCGGAAAAATAAGCCGCGAAAATATTTATTCGCCACGAAAGAACATGAATACACACGAAAGGGAGTAACCTTAACAGCCTTCTGATTCTTGACTGGTCAGTCATGAAGACGGGATGATTTGCGGCAAAAAGGCACAAAATACGCAAAAACAGGATGCTTTCGGATACCATCATCGGGTATTTGGAGCCCAAGGATTTTCGGATTTGTTCCTCAAATTTTCGTGTTTTTCGTGTGATTTCGTGGCTAATATTATCTTTCTCCTGACCGGTCCCCGGCGGCCGCGCCGATCCCCCTAGCCCAAGGACCCCGTGCCAGATGCCAATCGCTCACGCCGGTGAGATCGCCGCCCTGGCCGCCGCCGTCGGCTGGACCGTTTCGGCGTTGGCCTTCGAGGACGCCAGCCGGCGCGTCGGCGCGCTGGCCGCCAACCTGTTTAAAATCTGTTTCGGCCTGGCCTACCTGACCGTGGCCGCCTGGTTCCTGCGCGGCATGGCCCTGCCCCTCGATGCCGACGGGCACGTCTGGCTCTGGCTGTCGGTTTCGGGACTTGTCAAATACCTGATCGGCGACACCTGCCTGTTTCGCGCGATGATCATCATGGGCGCGCGCGTGACGCTGCTGGTCTCGGCCCTCGTCCCGTTGCTGACGGGGGTGCTGGGCATTTTCGCGCTGGGCGAGCCGCTCGCCTTCCGCGACCTCTGCGGCATGGGCCTGACGCTGGCGGGCATCGCGCTGGTCATCCTCGACCGCACCCCCCGCGCGGCCGGCCTGGTGCGCATCAACCGCCCGGTTTCGGGAATCCTGTTCGCGCTGGTCAGCGTGCTGGGGCAGTCGCTCAGTTACATTGCCGCAAAGTATGGCATGGGGAACTACGACAATTTCGCCGCGGCGCAGATCCGGCTGATGGCCGCCGGCCTGGGATTCGCGGTCCTGTTCACGGCGACGCGGCGTTGGGGGATGGTGGCGGCGGCGGCGCGCAACCGGCCCTCGATGGTGTCGATCGCCCACGGGTCGTTTTTCGGCCCGTTCCTGGGCATGTCGCTCTCGCTGCTGGCGATCCAGAAGGCCAACGTCGGTGTGGCCACGACGATCATGGCCATCACCCCCGTGCTCATTATTCCGCCGGAGGTGATCCTCCGCCGCGAGCGGATCCGCCGGCGCGAGGTGATCGGGGCCATGCTGGCCGTCGCCGGCGTGGCCGTCTTCTTCCTCCATTGATTTCACCGCGGGGAACGCCGAGACGGGCCCATCGGCCTGCCGCCGGCCATCTATTCCTTGCGAGTGCGCCGGATTGTCCGCTAAAATGGATTATTGACCGGGGGGATGGAAACGACCTCACGTTTACTGTTGTAGTCCAGGGAGGATAGTTTGATGCAGGCACTCAAGAAAATGGTCAGGAACCGTTTGTTCGCGCTGTTGCTGCTGGCGCTGTCCGTCGTTCCGCTGTCGGGCTGCTATGGGCATTTCCCGCTGACCCGGGCGATCTATCAGGCCAACGGCAGCGTCGGCGGCGAAATCCAGGGCGATTCGACCCAGAAGAAGATCGCCCAGTCGGCCGTCATGTGGGTCTTCGTCATCATCCCCGTTTACGGGATCGGGGCGATCGGCGACGCCTTGGTGTTCAACGTCGTCGAATTTTGGACGGGCGAGACGGTGCAGATCGGCCAGGCTCAGCCGGGCGCGACGCTGGCGCAACAACCGGCGCCGGTTTCGGTCAAAGTGGTCGAGGCCGGTCGTCGCTGAGCCTCTCGGCGCCGATCCGCCGGATGATGAACGCCAATCGCTTTCCGCCAGGCCCCGGCCACGGGGTCTGGCGGTTTTAATTCGGGCCGGGGCGTAAAAGTCGTCCGGAGAACGGAGAAAACCCGACAAACGGGCAAGTCTTTCTACTATACCGGGAAATGGTTTGGATCCTGGGGATTAGGCAAGGGGGGCGGGTGGATCTACGATCAATTCGACCAAATTGCGGCGGCGATTGATTACGCGTAACTCAACATATACCCTATTGTCGAGCGTTCCAATCGAGTTGGTACACATCGATTTATATTACCGGCCCGGCCGGATGAATGAATAAATTATATTAATATCATCTTAAGAAATCGACCTTGTCGACCGAAATGGTTTTATTAATTTCGTCTTCCCGGCGCGGTCCCATCATGTATCCAAAATAATCGCCAGTCCGCCATAAACGACCGATTTCATAGGGTTTAGCTGATTATACGCAACTCATGAATATGTGGCCGTGTTATTGTCGATATTGCTTACAGGCTACTCATCTAATTCCGATAAAATATGATAGTAATATATGTTTATGATTCTTGACTGTAACATCAAGACATGATAGCTCATTCTCCGACTACCGGTCCAAGTCCCCAGGCTATGAAGCGAGGACCGGTAATCGCCAAACATAAAGTACCCGAACTTGCGGAGTAAGCTGTATGAGTACCGGCCGGCGGGAATTCCTGAAACATATTGGCTGGGTTTCGGGCGTCGGCCTGCTGGGCGCGCCGCCGGCCCTTGCCACCGATCACGGCCAGCCCCAGACGCCGGCCAACGTCATGGGAGTGCTGGTTGACCTGACTCTATGCATCGGCTGCCGCCGCTGCGAACACGACTGCAAAGCGGCCAACGGCTTCGACCCGGGCCCGATCGAATCCTACGACGACCAGTCGGTGTTCCGCCAGCAACGCCGCCCGGCCCCCACCGCCTATACGGTCGTCAACGCCTGGCCGAATCCGGCGAATCACGCCAGCCAGATCTACGTCAAGAGCAACTGCTTCCACTGCAACCGCCCCGCCTGTGTCTCCGCCTGCATCGTCGGGGCGCTGCGCAAACGCCCGACGGGACCGGTCACTTACGATGCCTGGAAGTGCATCGGTTGCCGGTATTGCATGGTGGCGTGCCCCTTCCAGATACCGGCCTACGATTACGAGGATGCGCTGACGCCCCAGGTGCGCAAATGCCAGCTCTGTTTCCAGCGCCTCCAGGGCGGCGAGATGCCGGCGTGCGTCGCGGCCTGTCCGCGGCAGGCCCTCGTTTTCGGACGGCGATCCGACCTCCTCGATCGGGCGCGCGAGAAGGTTGGTCATCGTCCCCACGAATACGTGAACCATATCTACGGGGAGCACGAGGTCGGCGGCACGAGTTGGCTCTACCTTTCCAGCGTCCCCTTCGAGCAAATCGGTTTTCTTAAACTGCCCTCGGCCGCGCCGCCCGACGTCACCGAGGCGATCCAGCACGGCGTGTTCAAGCACGGCATACCACCGGCGGCGCTGTTCGGGCTGCTGGGGGGCATCATGTACTTTGCAAGGCCGCGAAAGGTCGGGGCGGGCGTGGGCGCCATCGAAGCGCGGCCGGCGCCGGCGCGCTCGGGCAATGGAATGTCGGTCCAGTCCCGGCCGACGGCTTCGCTGGCCGCCGCCGCTGCCGGCAGGACCGCCGCTCCGGCCGTCTCCGCGCCGAAGGGCGGCTGGGGACAATGGACGCCGGCGGAACCGCTCGCGCGGCCGGCTGACTCTCGCGACATCACGCCACACGGCAACGCGGAACACCACGTCGAGCCGATGCCCGTCCGGCGTAAACTGTTTACGCCGGGCGTGCTGATGCTCCTGGGGCTGGCGTTGACGGGCCTGGTGTTCGGCCTCAAACGATTCATTTTCGGGCTGGGCGCGGCCACCAACCTTGACCAGCAGCATCCCTGGGGGCTGTGGATCGGCGTCGACGTGGCCAGCGGGGTGGCCCTGGCGGCCGGCGGGTTCACGTCGGCCTTTCTCGCCCACGTGCTTCACCGTGAGAAGTATCACGCCATCACGCGACCGGCCCTGCTGACGGCAATGCTGGGTTATACCTTTGTGGTGATCGGGCTGCAGGCCGACCTGGGACGTTATTACAACGTCTGGCATCCCATGTTCATGTGGCAGGGCAATTCGGTTCTCTTCGAGGTGGGCATCTGCGTCATGTGTTACCTGAACGTGCTCTACCTCGAGTTTGCCCCCATCGTCTGCGAGCGCCTGGTCGCGCTGAAGCAATACCCCCGACTCAGCCGGCTGGCGGATTTCGTCAACCGCAAGCTGGAG
Source organism: bacterium (assembly GCA_023480605.1). Lineage (GTDB taxonomy): Bacteria > Sumerlaeota > Sumerlaeia > MVZB01 > MVZB01 > JAMCWS01. The sequence continues at coordinate 3,634 of JAMCWS010000248.1, read as the reverse complement.
AAGGTCATGTTCCTGCTGATCATCGCCGGTTGCGTGCTGTCGTGCCTGCACCAGTCCTCGCTGGGAACCCTGATGGTGATCGCGCCGACGAAGCTGCACCCGTTGTGGTGGACGCCTCTTTCGCCGCTGCTGTTTCTGCTCTCGGCCGTCGCCGTGGGCTTCCCGATGGTGATCTGGGAGGCGCTGGTGGCGTCGTGGTCGTTGAAACTCGAACCCGAGATGGATGTGCTTGGGTCGCTGGCACGGTTCGTTCCCCTGACGCTGGGCCTTTACCTGGCGCTCAAGGTGGGTGACATGGCCTGGCGCGGAACCTACGCGTATCTGGGCGACGGGTCACTGCAGAGCACCTGCTGGCTGATCGAGGTGGGCGCGGGCGTGGCGCTGCCGTAGTTGATGTTCCTCAGCCGGCGCGTGCGGCGCTCGCCAGGCTTGCTGCTGGCGGCTGCGAGCCTGGTGGTGCTGGGGGTGGTGTTCAACCGGGTGAACGTGTTCATGATCGGATACAAGCCTCCTTACGCCACCCGGTCGTATTTCCCTTCGATCGGCGAGTTCGCCGTGACGATCGGTCTGATCGCGACGCTGATGCTGTGCTATCGCGTGATCGTAACGTGGTTTGGCGTGATCAGTCAGCCGAAGGGAACGGCGGATACATGAGCGCGGCGAACGCGCCGCGATTTGGAATCAGGACGCATGTAATTATTGAGGTATATGTAGTGCGGCCGGACCGCGACCAAAATGCCGGATAGCCTGTTTGGAGTTCAAGCTTCAGCAGAGCAAGAAACGAACGGTTAATAGTATAGAGTCGGTCAGAGGTCATCTTCTCGTGCATAATTCCGCGGGTTTCCTTATGCGGCAGTTTGTTTCGTTAGCCCTGCTCTGGGCGATTAATCTCAATCCATTGGCCTATACGGGGGACCCCGCCGCCTGGAGTCAGGCCCGGGACATTGTCCGCGCACAGGAGGAAAAGGCGTACGCGGCCGATCCGTCCCTGCCGCGAATGCAATCGTGGCTCGAGGAGAGCGAACGCCGGCAGCGGGCGGCTGATTTCGCGGAACTGCGAAACCTGACCACGCGATACATCGACGCTCATCAGCACGACGACGCTCTCATGAGCGCCTATTACGCCCTGCGCGAAGCCGAACGGCGGATAGCCGGTGATAAAGTCACGCGGGAAATCCTCAAAGACGCCCAACTGCGCACCGGTTGGCTGGAAGTCCGGCGCGATGACCTGGCGAAGGCGGATCCGGCCTATCCGAAGGCCACCAGTCTGGCCAAGGTCGAGAGCGACCTCCTGGCGAAATTGCAGTCGGAAGCCGCGAAGGCAACGGCAAAAGAGGGAGAAATCCTGGCGTCTCATCCGTTCCCGGAATTCGTCGTCCGATATGTGAAACGCTGGGCCGAGGGGGAGTCCCGCGCGTCCCTTGCGACGCGATTCATCAACGCCAGGACCCCCGAGGCGTTGAAAACGGCGCGGGGCCGGCTTGAGCTGATCGAACGGGTGCCGAGTGAACGGTTGCGCGAGTCAACGAAAACCGCGCGTTCGAATGATCGCGCATCCACCGTCGCGGTGGCGATGAACGCCTCCCCGGCGGCCGTTGCGAGGGTCAGCGACCTGCCGCCCGAGACCGGCCCCGACCTGGTTGTGCTGCGCGAGTTGGAGGACGCCTACGAAGCGGTTCCGTTCGACCATAAATACCACGCGAAAATGGCCCAGATGTGGAACGGATGCGTCACCTGCCACCACCGAAGTCCCCATCCCGGCGAGGAGACCGGGGACGAGGCGCCGTTGGCCGACGGGGAACGTAAGCAGGAGAACGCGGCCAGCGTGCCGGCGTGCAAGTCCTGCCATCGGGAGAAGACCGCGGCCGGTGACATCCGGATGCCGAGTCTCAAGGCGGCTTATCACCGCCAATGCCTCAACTGCCACCGCGAGTGGATGGGCGAGAACGCCTGCGAAAGCTGTCACAGACCGAAAAACGCCCGGCAGGTCGCGCAGGTCGGGCCGTCGCCCGACGACATCGTGGGCCGGATGCATCCGCCGATTCCCGAACCCGTCGTCAAGGCTTACAAGACGCGGTTCACGCCGGCGGCCGGAGGCAACGTGCTGTTCCGCCACCGGGAACACACGGTCGATTTCGGCATCAAGTGCGTCAATTGTCACCACCGGGACAGTTGCGTCGACTGCCACAGTGCCGCGAGCGACGCGAGCGTGCAAAAACCTTTGCGGCCGGGCATGACCTGGAACGAGTCGCACGCGCCGTGCATCGAGTGCCACGCAAGGGACGCGGGCGCCGCCCGGGATCAGTGCCGGGATTGCCATTACAAGGACGGCGAGGCGCCGCCGCAGGCTTTCGATCACGCGGCGACGGGCCAGGGACTCGACAAGGATCACGTAAAACTCGCCTGCGGACAGTGTCACTCGGATTTAAAGATGGCGCTCCAGCCAACTTGTGGAAACGCGGCGTGCCACAAAAACGGGACCGTCACTTATCCGGCGAAACGGCCGGGACCCGTGATCAACCCTCGGGCCCCGGCGCGGCCGCCAGCCTGGTTGACCGCCGTCCTGCCGCCGGCGCCCCGCCCGCGTCCCGAAACCAAAGCGCCCGACCGGGTTGAACGGCCGGCAGCGAAATAGCCGGACCCGCTTGATGGAACGATCGACAACGAGGTGCATGATGAGACGTAGGGGCGGGACGATACTGGGGGTGTTGCTGGCCCTGGGCGCGCTGGCCCAGTGGGCGAACGGGAACTCCGCGGCCGTGGCCGTCAAGACGGCGGTCGCCACGAAGGCGCCGGTCGCCGCGAAAGCGGCGCGGCCGACGCGGGCCGTCGACCCGGCCGGTTGCGTGACGCCCGAGTGCCACGCGGACGTTAAGAATTATCCGACACTTCACGGCCCTGTGGTCACCAACAGTTGCGATGCCTGCCATAAACCGACGAGTGCCGAAAAACACACTTTTGAGCCGACGAGACAAAAAGTCGAACTCTGCACTTACTGCCACGAATTCAGCACGGGTCTTATGCCAGTGGTCCACCAGCCGGTGATCGCCGGCGAATGCCTCGGCTGCCACAACCCCCACGGCGGGACGACCCCCGGCCTGACCCGCGAGGCCACGACGGCCGAGTTGTGCGGGCGGTGCCATGAAAACGTGACGTTTGGCAAGGGGTTCGTGCACGGTCCGGCGAAAGACGGCGAATGCCTTTCCTGCCATCGGCCGCACGCCTCGAGGTACCCGATGCTGCTGGACGTCGCCGGTTCGGACCTGTGCCTTTCCTGTCATCGGGCGTTCGGGGACCAAATGGCGCGGGTGAAGTTCACGCACAAGGCGCTCGACGAAGGTTGCACAACATGCCACGACGTCCACGGATCGAACTATCCCATGGAACTGAAGCAACCGCTGTCGGACCTGTGCCTGAGCTGCCATGAGGACGTCAAGAAGGACGCCGCGGCGACATACAAGCATCCGGCGCTCCTGGGCGAGAGCGCCTGTCTGACCTGCCATACCCCCCATGGCGGCGACCTGGCTTCGCTGATGCGCGATCTGCCCGGGCGGGTCTGCATGACTTGCCACGACAAGGCCGTTGAAACGAAGGACGGTCGCGTGGTGGCCGCCATGGCCCGCATCACCGATGC
>JAMCWS010000021.1 GCA_023480605.1 bacterium | reverse complement strand
TCAGCCCCAGCAGCGTCTATCGTGTGCTGCGCGAGGTGGGCCTGCTGCGCCGCCGGAACAGCAAGCCCTCGAAAAAGGGAACAGGGTTTGTCCAGCCGCTGCTGGCGCACGCCCACTGGCACGTGGATATAGCCTACCTCAACATTTGCGGCACGTTCTATTACCTGTGCAGCCTTCTGGACGGCTACAGCCGCTTCATCGTCCATTGGGAGATCCGCGAACAGATGACCGAGGCCGACGTGGAGACGATCATGCAGCGGGCACGGGAGCGCTTTCCCCAGGCCCGGCCGCGGATCATCTCGGACAACGGCCCGCAGTTCGTCGCCAAGGATTTCAAGGAGTTCATTAGAATTTGCGGCATGACCCACGTGCGCACGTCGCCCTTTTACCCTCAAAGCAACGGAAAACTCGAAAGATACCATAAAACCGTAAAAAGCGGATGCTTGCGACCGCGCACGCCGTTGTCGTTGGAGGACGCGCGGCGTCTGGTGGCCGATTTCGTGGGCTATTACAATACGATCCGCTTGCACAGCGCCATCGGCTATGTGACGCCCCAGGACAAGTTGGCGGGCCGGGAGCGGGAGATCTTCGCCGCGCACGATCGCAAGCTGGAAGCGGCGCGGGCGGCACGCCGGGAGAAAAGGCTGGGCTTGACGGGGGTGATCGGCGCGGCCACAATGCACCCGATCGGCGAAACGGAAGTCGGATCTGCAGGGGTGCAACCGACCAGGGATAGCCGGTCGGAGGTTCGACGATAGGTCGATGGGGAGATGGCCGCCCGGGTCATCTCCTCAACTTCGCTGACATATCCGAGATCCTCCTGATGCCTTAAAAAACCCAACCCTCCCCAGGCGGGGAGCCGTAGCTAACTCGACAAGGCCCTTTGTCCATTTCACGCTGAAGCAGTACATTTTCTGTTTTGAGACGCTGAATCGAGTATTCTCTGTTTCTTGCTTTTTCATAATTATAATACTTCATCAGCGCAAGATGAGTTTTACAATATGGTCTGCCTTCTAATAAGTCAATACTTGTTTCTTGGCAATTTGTATAAACACATTGTAGTTGAGTTTGCACGTTATTTTGTGGCGGCTGTGTATCTTGGGGTGGAAGGATGATTCTTACATTTTCAATGAGGGCCTTGTCGCCTATGATCTCGCGTATTTTATATATCGCATCTTTGGCGCTACACCGAAACCACTCTTTGCCCTCTCGTTTTTCCTCGAAGACCTTATGTAAGCGTTGCTCATGGTCACGAGGTTCTTCAACAAGAACATCATAAACGACAATATAAGGATACGGAGTACCTGTATTTCTCAGTTCTCCAGCCCTAAGTATAGGATCTTTTGTTGAATACCCTATTTTAACGAGACCTGGCATTGATTTATTTTCTATAACATAAACCCATCCACGTATTCCCATATATGGCCTCCTAGAGCGCTTTATGTCATATACTTCAACATTTCCTGTTTCGACATCCTTATGTATCATAATCGCGCTCCCATAGGCGAATCAAGTATAATGTTTTTACCGAGACGATCCATTCGTAAATACACACCTTGAAAAGGCCGCAATGGCTGAGATTCATTCAAATTGCCGACGGAATTCGGCGTAGTTCTGCTGGAGCTCGCGCACCTGTTCGTTCAGTCGGCGCACCTCCTCTTCGAGGCGCAGGAGGCGCTCCAGTTCATGCGGCAGAGCGGCGGGCCGAGGCGGGCCGTCATGGGGCGCCGCCGCGGCGGCTTCTTCCGCGTGATGCGGCAGAAACGACTCGGGGAGCGTCAGTTCTTCGGGCGGCGCTTCGGCCGGTCCCGCGGCGTGCACGGGCTCCAGGCGCGGCACTCCCGCCAGAAGATGGGCATAGCGAGCCTCGCGCGACCCGGCGGCCAGGGGCAACTGGATGATCAGCGCGCCCCCCTCGCGCGCGGCCAGGGCGTCGAGGGTCCGTTCGACTGCCTCGAGGTTTTCGTATTCGTGGAGCCGTCCGGCGTGGCCGCGGATTTCGCCGGCCGTCTGCGGTCCGCGCAGCATCAGCACGCACATGGCGGCCAGTTCGGCGCGGTCTAGTGCCATTTCGCTGGTGAAGGCATGGCCATACTTGGGGGAGCGGCCGTCATAGATGACCCGCGCCAGTTTCTTTTCGCGCAGGCGGTCCAGGGCGCGCAACACCGTCTCCTCGCTGTAAGTCACGACCGGCTGGCGATTCGTTTTTTGGTTGCAGGCGCTCAGCAGGGCGTTGATGGTCAGCGGATAATAATCGGGCGTGGAAACCTGCTTTTCGATCAGCGCCCCCAGGACGCGGACTTCGGACGGACTGAGTAGCTTAGCCATGACGCCGCCTCCTTTCGTCCTCCCGGCCTTGTTTCGCCCGGATGAGACACCACCGGCCCGTTTCGGAATATCGCCAGCCCGCGCCGGACCTCGTTCAACCCCCCCGCTCGCCGATGCCCCGCGTGCGCGTTCTTACTTCATATTAAATCCGCCGGCCGGGTGATGCGAGTGCGAAAAGGGCCGCTCGAGGGCAAGTGCAGGTAGATCTTGACCACCCCGGGGGCGGGCGCGGGGAGGCGGGAGTCCCGCCAGGGACGGAAGCCTTCAGCCCGCCGTGTCAGTGGCGGGAAACCGATCGATGATCGATCCGGAGTCCCATCAAGGGACGAATGATGAGGGGATTTCGCTCCCATCATCCGTCCCTTGACGGGACTTTTGGGGGGAGGCGGCCACCCATCCCGCCATTGCCATGGCGGGCTGAAGGCAACCGTCCCTTCGGGACTGGGTCCAACGCTCGGAATGTCGGCCCGCTTTTGAGAACAGAGGATCTGATCTGAGAGAGAATTCAGAGATGCACCCGTTCCGTTGGGGGGCATCCAGAATCTTCAGCGAAAAGGTTGAGACGATTCCGATCCCATAATCTATACCAACAAGTCAGGATGCGGCCCCGACGCGTCGCGCGGATCGCCAGGATTGCCAAAGATGTCGCCGGCTGATAACGTGGGTGCGATGTTTCGGGGAACCCGGGGCGGATCGCGCTGTCTTGCCGTGAAGAAGAAGGGAGGGGCCGGGTCATGAAGTTCCGCAAATTGGGCGCCGACGGCTTGCGTGGCTCCCGACCCCCCACCCCCCCGCCGCCCGGCGCCCCGCCGCCCTCCCCGGCGGGTCGATGGCGCTGGGGCCGCTTCCTGTTTCGCTCCTCCGTGCGCCTGACCGTCGCGGCCGTGCTGGCTCTGGGGGCGCTGGTCGTCTTCGGCGTCTTCCACCCCTGGAGCCTGCCGTGGCTCGACCGCCGCATCCGCACGCAGTGGCGCCAGGGCACCGGCCTGGCGCTCGACTTCGATCAGGCGCGATTCCGGCTCAGCACCGGCGGGGTCGATTTCCGCCAGGTTCGGCTGATCGATCCCGCCACAAGTCAAACCCTCGTTCAGGCGCCGCGCCTGGCCCTCGACCTTCCATTCATGCAATTCCTCCAGGGTCGCCCGCCCTACACGGTCGAGTCCATCGACGTCCGCGGCCCGCTGACCGTCGAAGTGGCCGCGCTCGAAGGCCGGCCCGTCCTTGCGGGCGGTTGGGGCCGCGTGCTCGAAATCATCGAGGCCCATCGCGCCGAACCCGTCGACCGGAAGGCCGGACTGGTTCGGATCGGGCAAATCAACGTCCGTCCGCTGGCCGTCGATTGGATCGGCCAGCCGACCCCCGGCGCGCTTCCGTTCACGTCGGTCGGCAACTCCAGCCTGCATCTGGAATTCAACCGCCAGCTCCAGCCGGCCTTGTTGCTGCTTGACGGTTACCTGAACGGCCGCCGCGACAAGCCCGTGCGTCTGCGCGTCCAGGCCGACTGGCCGCGCCGGTCGGCCAGCCTGCAATTTTCCCTTGAAAATCCCGACTCGGCCAGCGATCTGCCCGCCCGCTTGCCGTTCGACGTCCGCGGCGCCGTGCTGGACCTGAAAGCCCAACTCGAACTGTCCGGTTCGAGAGGCTGGACCATCCAGGGCCTGCTCGCGCTGGAGCGCCTCAGCCTGGTTGAGCCGGACAAATCAGGCCAAAACCTGGGCAACCTTCGCCTGGATTGGCAGGCAACGCTCGATCGCTCCGCCGGACTCTGGCGACTCGAACGGGCGGACGCAATCGGCGGGCTCGGCTTGCTCCAGGTGCGCGGCGCGATCAGCGCGGCCGCCCCTCATGGGTATGAACTGGATGTGACGCGACTCGACCTCCAGGGGCCGGCGATGGAATTGCTGGCGGGCCGCCTGCCCCACCCCGGCCGCATGCTTCATCCGTCCAAGGCGCGCGCAAGCCTCGCCCTGCGTCTGCGCGGCGACCTTCAAACCCGCCGGCCGGCGTCGCTGACGGGCGAGGTTAAAGTGAGCGGCGTCGATTGGCAACTGGCGGCCCTGCCCGCCCCCGTCAGCGGCGTGGAGGTCGACGCCGTCCTCACGACGGGCACGCTCGAGATCGCCCACGCCCGCGGGGCTTTCGAGGGATTTCCCCTGGAGATGCGCGGCCGGATTTTCGGCCAACCGCTCCTGGGCGCCTTCGACAAAGCCGAAATCGACTGGCGCACGGCGGGACCGCTTAAGGACCTGGCGGCCGTCCTTCGCAATGAAGGGATAATCGGCATCCGGGCCGAACTGGCGGGCGACGTCACCGGCACGGGCAAAATCACGCTCCACGGCCCCTTCGATTCGAACCTGAACAACGTGCAGGACAGGATCGAACTGGCTGGGGATCTCTACGTCAAGGGCGGACGGCTGACCGATCCGGAGCGCCTGCCCGCGCCGATCGAGGATGTATCAGGCCGGGTGACATTCGACACCGGCCAGGCCCGCCTGGCCTCGATATCCGCCCGGTTCATGGGCATGGACGCCATGGTCGACGGCGCCATCGCGGGCGAGAAGCTCTTCTGGCGCAACCCGCGCGTGGACCTGCAACCGCGCGTGGAATTCGACCTGCCCGCCCTGCGGCGGGCCGCCGTGGCCTTCAGCCCCGCCCTGGCCCGCGAGGCCGCCGGGTGGCCCGACGCGGCCGGGCACGGCCGGTTGAAGATGAGGCTGACGGCCGGCCCGGCCGACTGGCGCAATCCCCGCTTCGCCGGCGAACTGACGCTCAGCAAGGCTTCCGCCACTTTCGCCAATCGTTATTTCAACGGGCCACTCAACCTGGATACTGCCCGGTTTTCGTTCGATCAGGCCAAAATCCGGCTCGAGTCACTCACCGGTCGGTTCGGCAAACTTGCGTGTGAGGCCAGCGGCGAAGCCTCCCCCGGCGGGGTCACGAGCAAGGCCTCCCTCGAAGGCACGCTCGCCGAATGCAAGGCTCGCGTCCCCATCCTGCTCGAGCGGTTCATCGTCGATGGGACGGGCCGGGTGGTCCACCGCACCCGCCTGGCGCCGGCGACGCCCCCCGGGGTCGGGCGGACTTTGCTGGACTGGTGGCGCGCCGCCGAGAGCGCCCGCCCGGCCGGCGCGCCGCCGGGCCACTGGCTGGCCGGGCGTTGGGCCTTGGCCATCGACGGCGATATCCACCTATCCGACGCCGAGATGACGTATCACACGATGCCATCCTACCTGCGCCATATCACGGGGGATTTTAAATACGACCTCAAGCACCTCTGGAATCCCGAACCCATTCCGGTCGAAGCGGGGCAAGGCTCGCGCGACCAGATGGGCAAGATCGACCTCATCTACGATCGCGCCCGGCCGGCCGGGGCATTCAATTTCGAAGTTATCGGTGGTGATTTCCCGCTGGGCGAGTGGCTCCGGCGCTGGAAAGTCGAGGAGAAAGTCAAGGAGCCTTCCGCCCCGTTCAATCCCGATCTGCCCCCCGTTTTCACGATCCACGGCACGGCCCGCACGCGCACGGTGACCTTCGACCAACTCAAGGGCGCTGATTTCGCTTCGGTTCTCGACGTCGCCTTCTACGACAACCAGGGCTGCCGCCTGAACTGTAGCGACGTGCGCGCCGACCTGTATACGGGTTCGGGAGCGTGCGAGGGAATGATGACGGACGACGGCGCGGACTTCACGGTCAAACTCGACAAGGTGGAGTTGCCCCCCTTCATCCAGGCCCTGACAAAAAAGAGCGAGGTTCACGGCATTTTTTCGGGCCGCGCCAGCGGCGAGGGATCGTTCAGCAAACCCCGCCGGCCCGAGGGATCGCCGCTCGCGGGCGCCGGCACCCTCCACATCGTCGAAAGCCGCTTCGTCGCCAACAGCATCCTTCACGGCCTGGGCGGCGTGCTCCGCCTGCCCGGCGTCGGCGCCGTCTTCGACGATATCACCTTCTCGACCATCGATGGGCCGTTTGAAGTGCGCGACGCGCAGGCCTCCACGACGGGACTGGTGTTCGAAAATCCGGTGATGAATCTCAACATGAAGGGCACGATGGGACCTGAGCGCCGACTCGATCTTGAAATCGGCCTGCAATTCCTGCGCATCGCCGACAAGATCCCCCTGGTGGGCGAGGCCGTCAACCTCGTCAATCAACTCGTGGGGCGGGTGCTGCGCTTCAAGGTCCGGGGAACGATGGATAAGCCCGAGGTGGCGCTGCTGTAGGAAAGCGTTGTGTTGGAAATGACGGATGGAGAATGTCGAGCACGAGCACGATTACGAGCCGGCATCGTCCGTCAATTCAATTGTGACCAGGCATTAATCGCCCCGCCGGAGCGGGCGGAACATCCCTCGCCTTGAAGATGTCTTCTTTGATAAAATGGCCGCGTGGCTCGACTCGCCGAACCGGCGCGGCCGGGGGAGCGGGCACGCGAACGTGTCGACAACAACGTAGCGGGCGCCGGCGCCGGACCGAGCGCGACGAAAGGAATAAGGCCATGAACCGCAACAGGATGAAGTTATTGCCGGTGTTGGCCGTCGCCGCCGCGGCGGCCGTCGCGGCCGCCTCGTGCGTCTGGCGCACCGAGCATAAGATCGAGACGGTCAGTAAAATCGACGCCCACATCGTCATCGATATCCGCCAGCTCAAGGCCGAAGCCAACCAGGTTGAGGATTACGTTCGCGGCGGCGATGCGCCGGCGGGCGGCGCGTCCGCAGGCGAGGCTCCGGCGGGGACGGTTCATCCGGGCGACGCCGCCAGTTCGCCGACAACCCGCCTATTGGACGGGGCGCGTTCGGTGGAATCCGCTTCGGCGGCCCCTTCCGTGGCCGTGGTCCATCCTCTGGCTGCGGCCCGATCGGCGGCGTTGGCGCGGCTCGACAATCGCCGCCCCTGGTGGGCCATGTTGAGTTTTGCCACCGTCGCCCGCGCCGCGGAACCGGACGGTCGGAGCGGCGCCTCCGCCCTCGACGACGATGCCGCCAAGAAGGCCGCCGAGTCCCGGCGCGCCCGCGCCAAGGCCGTCGACGAAGCTCTGACCAGGGGCTATGTGGGCGAGAACGACCGCGGGTATCTTACCGTGCTGATTGACGCTCGTGACAAGGACCATTACAAACCGAGTCAGGATCTGGCGCGCGACGAAAACGCCGACCGTAAAATTATCTACGAGGCCATCGCCCGCGATAAGAAACTGACCGACCCGGCCCCGGTGGAATCGGTCTTCGCCGCCACCATACGCGAGAAACTCAAGAAAGGCCAACCTTTCCAGGCGCCGCGCGACAAGGAAGCGTTCAAGGCCTTTACGGACAGCAAACTCGGCAAGCGATATCCCGACGCCAAGCCCGGCCAGTGGCTGAAAATAATCTGATTCACAGACCGTTCGTTAAGTCGCCGCGAATTGAATTCCCGGAATCGCCTCGATCCTTCAGGGCAGGGCATTACCGTTTCTCACACCAAAACACGAAGTAAACTGGGATCAATTAAAAACCGGAAGGCTCATGAACATATCCTCCCTTAAAGTGGGTGGCACGATTACTCAATTGTTAAAATCCCCGCGAGCTTGCGCGGTATCATTTTCGTTGTGTCTTCGTTTTTTTGTGCGCAAAGAGTGATGGGTCCAGGGGAATCGTTTTTTCCGCAAGCGGCTCTTGCCGCCGCGGCCAAGTGATGGTATTGTTTCAGTTAAGCCGTGGCCAGACGAGGCAGCGTTTGTGGTTTATACGGACGCGCGGGAGAAGGATGAGCCGATGGGCGAGGCGGTGGATCTGAAAGCATTGCGCCAACTGGAAGAGGAGGCGCGCGCCTGCGAGCGCAATGAGGATTTCACGTCGGCACTCGATATCTACGAGGATATCCTGCGCCGCGACTGGGCCGACGCGCGTTTGCTGCTGGCCATGGGCCACTGCTACCTCCGGAACCGTCAGCGCCAGAACGCGAAGCAGGTGTGGATCCGCGCCCATGAATTGGATCCCGGTTTCGACGAAGTTCAGGAAGAACTCGATCATTACTTCCCCGGCTGGGAAAAAAAAGATACGACCTCGGGCAAAAGCGGCCGGCGGACGATGACGCCGCCGCCGCCCTTCCCCGCGCGGGCCGCCGGCGAGCGCACCATCCTGTCGGAGGAACCGCCCGGCCCGACGCAATCTCCCCCGCCCTCCGCCGGGCCGCCCCCGCCGCCGGCGTTTTCGCGCCCCAGGGGCTCCTCGATCAGCATGACGACCATTTCGCCGTCCATGCCCGTCGAAGAACCCGAGGCCGCTCCCGCGATTTCCAAGGATGGCCAGCGGCCCCCCATCGCGGCGGCGCCGGGAACCCCGGGTTCGGCCGCACGGATCCGGCCCCGCACCCCCGCGCCTAAAATGGCGCCCGCCGCCCCCGCGCCGGCCTCGCCGCCCGAAGAGAAGCCCGCGGCCGCGCCGTCGATTGCCGGCCTGGGCCTTGACAAGCGGGTCAATTGGGATTACGTGCTCGAGGACGCGGCTGAAGCGCTGAGTCAACGGTAGCCGCGTCGCCGAATGGTAAAAATTCGTCGCAATGATCCACTCGGTATATCGCATCGCATGATACGCGAAATGGCCTATCATTTTCATTTTCGTTGAAGATAAGGCGTTTCGATTGGTCTTTCCTTCCTGAGCCGAGGATGAATCCGTTATCCTGACGGCAGTCATGGCGTATTCTCCGATCATGATAATCCTTCGCGCAGGGGCGTTCGTGATGATTGGCCAACCTTTGTCAATGGGCCGTGGGCTGGCATTGGGTCTTCTTTTTTGCCTGGCTTCGACGGCGGCGCGCGCGCAAACGCGCAGTTGGACTTTCGACACCGACGGAGACACGGGCGGCTGGGGGACGGCCAAACACAGCATCGCCGGCGTCGAGGCCGTCGGCGGCGCGCTTCATTTCCAGATCACCGGCAACGACCCCTATATTTTTTCGCCGGTCCTCAGCGGCGTCTCGGCCGACCGATACAAGTTCATCAAACTGGTGATGAAAGCCACCTTCGGCAATACCAACGGCTCGATCTATTGGGCCACCGTCCAAGACCCCGTTTTCAATGAAAACAGGACCATCGGCTTCAAACTGGGGCCACCCGACGCCTGGCAAACCTATTACATCGAACTGGACGAAAGCAAGACCTGGGCGGGCGACCTGACGCGCTTCCGCATCGACCCCGGCAACGGCCCCGCCGGCGAAGTTTGGATCGACGAAGTTTCCATCATCGACTACATGGAACTGCCCCCCAGGGCCGACATCGTCTCGTTTTCCTACCCCGACAGTTTATACATGACCGCCGATGCGCCGACGACGCTCACGGCCCTCGTGCGCAACGGCAAGGGCCCCGTCGCTCGTTTCGACCTGAACCTTGCCCTCCCGGCCGGCGTCGAGCTGACCTCGGGCACGGCGTCGCTCGCGCTCACCGGCATGGCGCCCGGCGAAGAACGCACGATCCAGTGGGGCATCCGCGCCGCCCAGCCGCTCACGGCCGAAGCCGGTCTGACCGTCGCCGTGGGGGGGACGGCCCTCGCCGCGCGCGCCACCCCGATCTACGTGGTCAGTTCGGTCCTGCCCCCGCCCGCGGGCGCTGCCGACGGCCTGCAATTGGCCGACCAGGGCGACGCCATTGTTCTCAATAACAGCCGCGTGCGCCTCGTGATCCAGAGGGAAACCTTCGGCGGCGGCCGATTCGGCCCGCTGCACCTGGAGTACTACGACGGCGGCGCCTGGCGCCGGATCGCCACCTGCCCTGTCTTCGGCACGATGATTTACGACGGGACTACGACCGCGAGCTCCTTCTTGGCGCTGGAACCGACGGCCTGGCAGACCAACGAACAGACCGCCGACCGGATCCGTCTGACGCTGAGCGCCGATAAAACCGACGGCGAGGGGCGGACTTTCGCTTACGCCTGCCGGATCAGCCTGGAGCGCGAAGCCTCGGAGGCCGACTTCTCCGTCAGCCTTTCGGCCGACCAACCGTTCGGGTTGCGCCGGCTCGACGGACCGTTTTTTCACTGCGGCGCCGACCCCGCCGTGGCGCGCGACGAGGCGATCCTTCCCGGCCTGGAGTGGCTCGAAAAGCACGAGTCCTCCTCCTCGTCGATTGTCGATTACACCGACAATCACCTGCGCTACGTCCCCCACCCCTACAAGGTGACCCAGCCTTACATGGCGATGAAGTTCGGCGACGTGCTCGTGGCCGGCCTGTGGAATATCGGGCAGCCGTGGGACGCCGCCGGCGACACGATGCCGCTGGCTTTCTTCACGACGCCCGACACCTATTACGGCCGTCCCTACGACCACATCATGGGCCTCTTCCTGCCCGGTTACGGGCCGGGATTCGTCGAGAACGCCCGCGAGACCGGCCAACCGCACGCCGTCGCCGCCGGCGAGACGCTCAATCTTGATTGGGCGATGTGGGTCAGAACCGGCGCGGCTTCCGCCGTCGAGGCGACCGACTACTACATCGCGCGCGATGGCCTGCCCGACCCGATGCCCTACCCGCATGGGTCTCTTCAGGATGAACTCAAGTTCACGATGGAGGCCTACATGGACAGCCAGTGGGACCCCGTGAACAACGAATGGGTCTGGCTGCACGGCGATGGCCGGCCGCCGAATTTCATTGCGTCGCTGTGGCGGGCATCGCAATTGGTCGACAACCCCGCCCTGGCCGATCAGTATCGCCAACGGGCACTGCTGGTCTACAACGAGCCGGGCACCAGCCACGGCGGCACGATGCTGCCCTTCCTGGCCGGCGGCATGCCCGCCAACCTGGTCGGCATGCGCGGCCAGGCCGAAACGCTTCTCAGTCAGCGCGACAGCGAAGGCCTTTGGGTCTACGACAACGACACGACGCACTCCTCCCTGACGAACAACCGCGACTGGACGATCATCGGCGGCGACAACGCCAGCGAGATGGGTTCCTCGACCGCCAACGCCCTGACGATCATGCAATATGCCCTGCTGAGCGGCGACCGCGATATCGTCACGGCGATGGAGCCGACGCTGGAGGCCATGAAGCGCTTCAAGGTGCCGCGCGGGGCGCAAATCTGGGAAGTGCCTCTACTGGCGCCCGAAACGCTGGCCGCCTCCGACGGACTTGAGATATATACGATCGCCTACCGTCTGACGGGCCGGCGCGATTATCTCGATCAGGCCGTTTACTGGGCCAAGGCCGACCTTAATTTCTTCTACACCTGGGGCCTGCCCCAATACGACTTCATGCTCTACGACACCATCCCCGTCTACGGCGCCACCTGGTTCACGGGCTCCTGGTTCGGCCGGCCGGTGCAATGGCTGGGGCTGGACCTGGGCGAGGCGCTCCTCAAGCTGGCCAAGGTCGACCAGTCGCACGACTGGCGCAAGATCGCCCAGGGCCTGCTGGTTTCGGGCATCCGCCAGCAGCGCAACGAGCCCGGCGACCGGGGACTCTATCCTGATAGCTGGAACCTGATGGCCAACACGTATTCCGCGACGGCCCTGCTCACGCCCTCGCGCATCGACACGATGATTTTCGACTTCATGGGCTACCCGACACCGCAGACAACCATCGTCGACACCGGCCAGGGCGCCGCCAACATCACCACCTTCGGCGAGGTGACGGGCGCCGCCGTGGCGCCGAGCGGCGCCGGCTACCGCCTCTCGTTCGACCTGCGCCACGCGCCACGCCAGCGGATCTTCACGCTGATCTGCGGTCCGGCCCGCCCGGCGGCCGTCACGCGGAACGGCGCGGCGCTGCCCGAAGTGACCACCTCCGTCTACAACTGCCCCGAAGGCTACTCTTTCCGCGATCCGGGCAGCATCGAGATCGCCACGGACTTTGCCGACGGCGACACCGTCCACTACGAAATCGACTTCCCCAGCTTGTCGGCCCACCGGGTCCAGATCACCTCGACCCCGACGGTCCTGCCGACTTTGTTCGACCGTGACACGGACTTCGAGGGCTGGACGATGGCCCACCACCTCGCCGATTACGCCGTCCAGGACGGCGGCCTGAATTTTCGCACAAGCGGCGTCGATCCCTACCTGACGGTTCCCACCTGGCTGTTGCCCGGCCAGTTTACGCACATCCTGTTCAGGATGTCGCTCGACCTGGCCGGCGGCGGCCAGTTCTTCTGGGCCACCAGCGCCGAACCCCAGATGAACGAGGCCAAGAGCGTGCGCTTCACGCCGACGGCCGACGGCGCTTACCACGATTACCAGCTCGACCTGGGCGCCAACGCCCTCTGGGCCGGCCAGACCGTCACCGCCCTGCGAATCGACCCCGCCAGCGAGGACGGCACCCATGGCCGCATCGACTGGGTGACGGCCGGCACGCCGCTCGATACCGATGGCGACGCCATGCCCGACGCCTGGGAGGCCGCCCGCGGCCTGGACCCGCTCAGTCCCGAAGACGGGGCGTTCGATCCCGACGCCGACGGCCTCGCCAACGCCGCGGAATACTTCAACCGCACCGATCCTCATGCGGTCGACACCGACATGGACGGCTATGGCGATCAGGATGAACTGGCGGCCGGCTCGGACCCGACCGATCGCGCCTCCCGGCCCGTCGTGATCCACAATCCCGTCTGGTCGTTCGATTTCGTCGGCGGCCAGTCCTGGGGCTGGATTCCGGCCGACACCCCGCCCACCGGCATGACCCTCGCGCCGGCGCAGGCGACCCCCGCCGGACTCGAGCCGCGCGCCTCCGGCGTCTGCAGCGGCGGCGCG
>JAMCWS010000029.1 GCA_023480605.1 bacterium | reverse complement strand
GGGATTTGAGAGAGTGCGCGATGAGTGGCGGCTGATCTGTGCCGGGCACAACCTGTTGAAGCTGGCGGTGGCCGGCTGGAGGCCCGCCGCGGGTTGAAATGGGAGCCAATCGGGGCTGTACTGGAGAGAAAAAGGGTTCCAAAAACCGAATCGGCATGCAACATGGCGCCGATTTCAGCACGAACCGGCACCGTCCATCGCCGCCGACTCAAATCCGCGAAAAAATTGGGGGTTACCCGACACACTCCTAGCGGCGCCACCAACGATAGCCCCAGCGCTTGCACCTGCATTTTTTCTCTAATCTAATCCATTAGGATCATATCCATTTATTGCCTCATTAAAACCAAAAAGAGATTCTTTGAAAGAATTCGTGGGTGACTTCTGAGAAAAGGGTGCATCCCGCCGCGCGTTCTGGTTGATTGGTTTCGCCAAAAACTGATCCGCCGGAATGGAGACGAGATGCACATCACCACGATCCTCAAGCGCGTCCACAAGCTCAAGGGTTTTGTTTACGGCCCGCCCGAGCTCATCGCGCTCGAAGGCGCCCCGATTCTGGAAATCCCCCTCCGTCCGCGCCGGGGAAGCCGCGGCATCGACTCGGGCTGCGGCACGCGGGCGGCGGGCTACGACCGCCTGCCCGAGCGGCGCTACGAGTTCATCCCCTTCTGGGGCATTCTGGTGTTTCTGGTCTACGCCCCGCGCCGGGTCGCTTGCCCGCAGTGTGGCATCAAGGTCGAGCGCCTGCCCTGGACCGAGGGCAAGAGCCCCATCACGACGCGCTACGCCTGGTTTCTGGCCGACTGGGCGAAACTCTTGGCTTGGTCGGTGGTGGCCGCGCGCTTTCGCACCTCGTGGCACACGGTGGCCGGCGCGGTCGAGGGGGCGGTGGCTTGGGGTCGCGAGCGCCTGGACCTCTCGGGCATCACGGCCATCGGCGTCGACGAGATCGCCTGGCGCAAGGGCCACGTCTACGCCACCGTGGTCTACCAGATCAATGAGGGGCGAAAGCGCCTGCCCTGGGTCGGCGAACATCGCAAGGCCAAGACCCTGCTGCGGTTCTTCCACTGGCTGGACCGCGAGCGCAGCGCCGCCATCGCCTTCGTGGCCAGCGACATGTGGAAGGCGTACCTCAAGGTGATCGCCAAAAAGATCCCCCACGCCATCCACGTACTCGACCGGTTTCATCTCATGCAGCACATGAACAAGGCCATCGACCAGGTGCGGGCCGAGGAAGCCAAGCAAATGAAGCGCCGGGGCCTGGAGCCGCTCCTGGCGCACAGCCGCTGGTGCCTGCTCAGGCACGACCACTACCTGACGGGCCGCCAGCGCGAGAAGCTGGTCAGCCTCCTGCCCTACAATCTCAGGACGGTCAAGGCCTACCTGATGAAGGAGGAGTTTCACCAGTTCTGGGATTACGTCTCGAATTGGTGGGCGGGAGTGTTTCTGGACGCCTGGTGCCGGCGGGCGATGCTGAGCAAGATCGAGCCGGTCAAGCGCGTGGCCCGAATGCTGCGCGGCCACCGCGAGCTGATCCTCAACTGGTTCCGGGCGAAAAAGGAGTTTTCCAGCGGCGCCGTGGAGGGACTGAACAACAAGGCCAAACTGAGCACCAAAATGGCCTATGGCTACGGCGCCTTTAAGACGCTGGATACCGTGTTGTATCATCGACTTGGCGATCTACACCAACCCCACTTCACCCACGAATTCTTTTGAAGAGGCGGATTTATTAAGGTATTAAAGAGGGGTGGCACAATAATTTGCCTCTTCCGGAATTATAGTGGATAGATGCACTGACAAGGGGAAGGCCACGGTTTTACCAGAACGCCAAATATATCATGCAACATATGTGAGATTGACAGCAACATGCAAGAACGGCGAAAGAAACGGTTAATTAGATGGTTGTCTTTAGCAGTATTAATTGCGAGTGTTTCCTTATTAGTCGTGTATATTATATATATTCATAGCGTAGCAATATCGGGGTTTCGCATATCAATAGCGACAAGAACGTTTATGGCCGCATCAATAATGCTGCTCTTATTATTCGTGTTGATCAGCGCACTAGTTATTTACGGCAAGAGCGGTATTTATTACAATATTGAGATTGCGGTATCCATTTTTTTGGTATGGGAGGTGTTTTATATTTGTGGAGTAGAATTACTTGGACTCCCGCCTGAAAGCATATCCATGGATATATATGATATTATAATGTGATTAAGCGGTTACGTCTTTATGTTGCTATATATGTGTATAGATAGACTCTGTATATGTGATGTCGCCTACGAGTCATTGGTAATAAAATATATTAAAATAATTAACATAGTCATAAATGTGGCGTTATTGAGTAGTATTAGCCAACTCGCATATCATCTGAATCACGAAAGATCTATTGTTACCTTCAATATGTCACCGAAATATGCTGTATTTATAATTGTCGGGGCCGTTATTATAATTTTGCTGATAGGGATGTGGTTCAATTCCTCAGTTAAGAAACTTTATCTATGGTGCGACAAGAGATTAAAACACCATATAAAAGACCCGTGAAATTTACTCGCAAGCGTGGAAAAATGGGGACAGGTAATTCATTAGGTATGATCGTTGGAGAGCGCTTATGTTGATCTGTGTAACAGATACGCAAGCGCGGAACATCATGGTCGCGTATTTGTTGATGATAATCATTTTGTTCGGTTTTTCGGCTGCGATTATAAAAGCCAATGATCCAGACAACAACTCGACGGTAATGCTTTCCTTTGCAGGCTCCCGACACAGCGAAATCGAGCCTTGCGGGTGCAAAACGAAGCAGCAAAGGGGCGTACAGTATGAAGCGGCGCTGTATGGGAAGAATGAAGGCGCACTGCGGGTGGACGACGGGGAGTGGGCGCATCCGAGCATTTTGAGTCTGCCGGTGCTGTCGCTCAAGACGACGTTCTTGATGCGGGCGTTGGGTCAACTCAGGTATGACGCAATCAACGTCTCGTTCCCCGAGGCGAACCTGAGCGCGGATTACTACGCCAACATCAAGAAGCTGTATCCGGATCTCTACGAATCGTTCGTGAGCGCGAACTTGTTTGCAAAGGGTGCGCCGGAGAGGCTTGCGTTTCATGCCAGTCGGCTCGTGACACGAGCGTTGCCTGACGGAAAGGAACTGCGGATCGGGATCACCGGGACGGCGTCGATCGAGGGGCGGTTGGTGCTGCCGGTGCCGGGGGCGAAGGCAATTCGAGTCTCACACAGAGGCACAGGGAGCACAGAGGAGCAGGCGGGCAGAACGGATAAGGGCGATGGGGGCAATGGGAATGGAATCGCGCAGATCGAGACGGCGCATTTCGTGTTACGGGAGCCTGGGGCATGCCTGGGGCCGGTCGTTGAAGAACTGCGCGGGAAGGTGGATTTGCTGATCCTGCTCTATGCGGGGGATGAGGCTTCATGCGACGCCCTGGTGCGGCGGTTTCCGCAGATCGACGTCATCGTCCGCACCGATCCTCTGGGGCGCGCCGCCGGCGGCAAGATCCTGCACGAGGTGGGCGGCGTCGCGATCCTAACCGTCCAGAACTCGCGCGGCAAGGAGATCGGCCGGGCGCGCCTGATGCGCAAACCCGACGGCCGCTGGAGGCTGGCGGCGCCGCCCGAGTCGCTCTACGTGACCAAGGACCTGCCCGCCGACCCCGCGATGCTGGCTCTCATCGAGGAGTTCAAGGGCGAGACGCGCAAGCTGACGTTCCTGCCGCCCGAGGACGCCCCGGCGATCTATGCCGGCGCCGGCCGTTGCGCCCAGTGCCATGGGGCGATCCACCAGGGTTGGCTGGCGTCGGCCCACGCCCGGGCGTTCCAGACGCTCGTGGACCGCAACCAGCATTTCAATCCCGAGTGCCTGCCCTGCCACACGACCGGATTCCGAAGGGCCAACGGCTTTTACGCCGCGACCGACCCCGGCAGCCGTTTCGCCGAGGCGGACAGGATGTCCGGCGTCCAGTGCGAGGTCTGCCACGGCCCGGCGATGGAGCACGTGACGCAGCAGCGCCGCCTGGCCACCGGGGCCGAGAAGTGGATGCCGGAGGGGAAGTTCAAGGAACTGAAGGCCGCGGCGCGCGCCGCCCTGCCCAGGAAAGCCGTCCCGGCCGCCACCTGCCTCGCCTGCCATACCCCCGACCACGATGATCATTTTGATTATGGGGCGAAGGTGGCCAGGATCAACCACGGCGCGGGGAAGGCCGTGGCAAAGATGAGCGGGGCACCGGGAACCGACCTACGAACCCATCAATAGAGTCGGCCACAGGGATGACGGAATGCTTGGTGTCGACAGCAGTGGCCGACCCGCCATCGCCCATGATCGGCGTGTTGGCCGCAGCGATTCCTTTCCCTAGGCAATACCTGCCCCACGTGCCGCGCCACTGCGGCCATGAACGGGTAGTTATGAGGGTATTCCCGCCGCGAATCCGGCGTTCGGTTGACCTCTCGGGGGTGGAATGCCGGTTGATCCCAGCGCGAAGACCGTGGCGGCCCGCTCGCCCCCGGTTTCCGGCCTCAATCGGCCATCTCGGGGGCCATTCTCACGTTCCCCCTCACATCTGTAACCATTGGCCTTACAATAAGTTACCCCGCATATGCCAGAAGTCCATTCTCGCGGCGGGCGGGCGGCGTTGCCGGAGGCGGTCGCGGGCAGGGCCGCAAAGGTGGCAGGCGAAGGCGCAAGGTGTGCAGAGGCCAGGGGTAAAGCGTCATGGGTAAAGGTTGACGATGCCAAGAGGTACGGGTTCAAGGGGTACGGGTTTAGAGGGTACGAGGGGTTCGAGGAGTTCTCCACCCAGGGCACCGCCGCCTCGATCAAGGCTTGCATGGATATCTGAAGATTCGGCCCGCAGTGCAGGCGCTTATCAAGATCCCCGTCGGAGGGTGGGATGACCCGGACCTTTATCCCGGTCTCAATCAAGGCCGTGCCGACTTTGCGGAGCCACTTGAGGCCTGACTCTCCGGGATCCGGGGCCAGGATCGCCTCACGGCCCCGAACGAGGATAACGAGCCATGGCAGCAAGTGCTTGGCCGGACTGCAACCCGGCGTGCCGATCGCATCTTCACCTGCCGAAAGGGCCGCCAAGGTGTCGATCTCGCCCTCGCAGACGATGACGTGCGGCGTATCGGCGATCAAGTAGCGGTAGAAGAGGCCAGGTTTCGAACCGTAAACAGATTTTGCTTTACAGGGCTTCCCGTGTTTACCCGGAGGGAAGAGCGAGCCGTCCGCCTTCCGGCGCCGCCAGCCGGTGACCTGGCCGGTGAGATCGCGCATCGGGATGTGGACCTCACCGTCCTCGCCGGTACAGCCCAGACTCTCGAACGCCTTGACAGCCAGGCCGCGCAACGCGGCATACTGGCAGACTCCCATGGTACTGACGACAACTTGACTCTCTTGACTGGTGGGTGGCCGGTGATCTGAGGCGGCGATGGCCGTGACCGTCCCTATCTATACCTATCGGACGGTACCGGCGATGGCCTGATGGGGTAATTCACGACAAAATAGGTCAACTAAGTAAATAATTCGCTTCATCGTTGAGACAAAAACTCCCAATCGCGTGGGTTAGCCCGGATTTCGCGCCCATCGTGTCTCTTTTTGACACAAATCCGGGGCGTGCGCCGGCCGCTCATGGGCTGATGGCAGGCAAAGTTCTATGCCTTCCGGATCGTGATGTCAACCTGCTTTGACCTCGATTTGAACGGGTATGACCCCTCGGGTGGCGCGTCCGAAGAGTACCTTATCAGCGCCGCCAGCTTACCAAGCCACGCTCCACTCTCCGATCACCGGTCGTTACAGATATCCTCGCGACTCGCCGCGCCCCGATTCGACCTTGCCCGATCACGACCGTGCTCATTGGCGCACCGTCATTGTGCGTCCTCCCCACGCTCATTGCGCCACTTTGTCGGCTCCACATGCCTGCCTCAGCATGTAATATTTTCCGCTTCCCGCTTGACCCCGACTTTCGACAGAGCATAATGAACCCGTAAGCAACGCTCCGCCGCCAAAAGGACTTACTCCGCGCAAAGCGGCTCAATTCAACAGAGCCTTTGCGGACGCTGCCGCGCCGCAGTTTAATTTTTGGCGAAGCGGTTGCGATTTGGTAGTGGCGCTGTATTACTCGGGCGGCCGGGCGCCGCAGTTTAATTTGTGGCGAAGCGGTTGCGATGCGGAGAGATACCATGCTCTTGACCGAAGAAGAAACGATGCGCCTATCGGTGTCCATTTTTTGCATTTGTTTCGCTTTTTGGTTACGGCTCGTCCGGGTTGGGTCAACGGAGTTCAAAATGTCGCGTGAATTGAGAAAAAAATTAGGTGCCTGTCTTATGAGTCCACAAGAGACACTTCGTGATTTACTCACGTCACAGCATCCCCTGGTGATGCCAGATGCCTATGATGCTTTAAGTGCGCGGCTCATCGAAGCAGTCGGGTTCAAAGCGGTGTAATGCTCTGGATTCAGCATTGCTCTGGCGGCCCAGTGTACGCCCGAAACGAGCCTTTCACTTGTGAAGAACCTGGAGATAACCAAAAAGTATTGTGCAGGCTGTCAGCGTGCCTGTAATGGCCGACGGTGAAGACGGGTATGGTCCGCCAGAATGTGTCATCGCCACCGTTCAGTCCTTCTGTAAGGCGGGTGTCGCCGGTATTAACCTTGAGGACCAGGTGTTACCCCCGTCTGAGCCGAAACGACTTGTGGAACTGTCACTGATGATGGAGAAAATACGCCCGGCCCGTGAAGCCGCCGAGTTAATGAATAGGTCCGACCTCGTTGTCAACGGCCGGACCGATGCACTCACTGCCAGCAACGACCGGAAGCATGGTTTGCACAAGGCGATTGAACGAGGCAATCAATACTTCAACGCCGGGGCAGACCTGATCTTTGTCACTGGCGTAACGATCCTGGACGAAGCCAAATGGCTTGTGAGAGAGATCAAAGGCCCGGTGAGCATTGCGGCCGGCAACCGGTGCGCAAGAGGTAGAGAATGGCGTTCATCACCTCGCGCAGGTCGGCCTGGCGCGGCCGGCAGTTTACGTGGGGCGGCGGCAGCAGCGGTTCCAGGACCGTCCACTGTTCGTCGGTCAGATCGGAGGGGTAAGGCGTGCGGGGCATCGGCGGGATCTCCTGCGAGACGAGTGGGAACGGGATCAAGCGGCCAAATCCGCCATTGGCCACGCCAAGTATTGAGGATTTTAGGGTTAACCGTCAACATGACTTATTGGACGCCCTCTGACTCCCTCGCGCAAACCGATCACGTCACAGGCGGCGTGATTATGCATAAGGTGAGGTTTTTCTATTTATTGAACAGCGGCCGGTATTTCGCGGCGACCATGGTGTATTTGGGCGCGAAGATCGCATGGTGGGCGCGTTCCTCGGGAGTGAGTTCACGCCGCACCTTGGCCGGCGCGCCCAGCACCAGGCTGTAAGGGGGAATAATCGTTCCCTGAGTCACCAACGCTCCGGCCCCGACGACCGAGCCCCGGCCGATGACGGCCTTGTTGATAATTACCGCCGCCATGCCGATGTTGCAGTCGTCCTCGACGGTGCACCCGTGGAGGACGACGCCGTGGCCGACGTTGACGTGGGCGCCGACGAGGCAGGGGTCGTCGTCGCCCACGTGCAGGATGCTGTTATCCTGAATATTGCTGCCGGCCCCGACCTCGACGCGCGCAATGTCGCCGCGCAAGGTCGACCCGAACCAGATCGAAACCCGGTCGCCCAGCTTCACCCGGCCGATGACCGACGTATTGGGCGCGAGGAACACGTCTTCGCCGATCGCGGGCGCGAATTCCTGCCATGGCATGACCAATCCGCCGCCGAAAAGACTGGCCGGCAGCGCGAGGCCGTTGGGATTCTGAATCGTCAGCTTCATCGCGCGACGCGAACCGTTTAGGCCTTCGCCATCTCGTCGAGGGCTTTCATGTCGGCCTTGACGGCGTCGGCCGAGACTTGCAGGGCCTTGAGTTCGGCGTCGGTCAGCTTCATCTCGTAAACCTGCTCGATGCCCGAGGCGCCCAGGCGCACCGGCACGCCGACGAAGGCGCCGCTGATGCCGTATTGGCCGGTCAGCCAGGCGGCGCAGGGCAGGACGCGCTTGCCGTCGAGGATGATCGACTCGGCCATTTCGGCCACCGAGGCCGCCGGCGCGTAGAAGGCGCTACCGGTCTTGAGGAGGCTGACGATCTCGCCCCCGCCCTTGCGCGTGCGCTCGAAGATGGCTTCCAGCCGGTCGGGCGCGATGAGTTGCGTGACCGGGATGCCCGAGACCGAGGTGCCCGTGGCCAGCGGCACCATCGAGTCGCCGTGGCCGCCCAGGACCATCGCGATCACGTCGGCGGGATGGACGCCCAGTTCAGCGGCGATGAAACACCGCATGCGGGCCGCATCGAGCACGCCGGCCATCCCAACGATGCGGCGGCTGTCGAAGCCGGTTACCTTCAGGGCGTGGTAGCACATGATGTCGAGCGGATTGGAGACGACGATGACGACGGCATCGGGAGCGAATTTTTTGACGTTCTCGCAAACCTGGCCGACGATCTTGGCGTTCATGCCCAGCAGGTCGCTGCGGCTCATGCCGGGCTTGCGGGGCAGGCCTGCCGTGACGACGACGACGTTGGAGCCCTCGATGTCTTTGTAATCGTTGGTGCCGGTGATGGCGCCGTGGTAGCCGCGGATGGGCGCGGTCTCGAGCATGTCGAGTCCTTTGCCTTGGGGCATGCCCTCGACGATATCCGTCAAGACGACGTCGCCCAGATGTTTTTCCGCCAGGAACAGAGCGGTGGTTGCCCCCACGTTGCCGCCGCCGATGACCGAGATTTTCTTGCGCATGGGATCGCCTCCAGATTAACTGATTGACCGTGTGATGACTGCCAGATGCACGAGCTCCGCCGCGCCCGCAACAGACGCCGGTTCGGAAAGGCGCGGCCAACCTTCCATAGGTATCGGATTGCGCGCGAATAGTCAAGAGTATCTGGCGCGCAATATGTGAAACAATTCACGTACTAGCATCTCCGTCATATCCCTCACAGCTTCGCCGGGCCCGTCTGGAGCACTCCGGATCGATCTATACAAGCTTTATACACGGCGCTATAGTATTCACGGCTTGACCCTGGCCCGTTCATCACGGGCGCGGCTTCGCCCGCGATGATGGGCTTTCGCGCCGATTTTTTTCCGGAGGGAACACAATCCGATGGTTGAAACCGAGGTTCTGGTGATCGGGGCCGGCGTGGCCGGCATGGTGGCCGCCCTGGAACTGGCCCGCGAAGGAGTCGAAGTGCTCCTGCTCCACCGCAGCCACGACCGTGGCCAAAGCAACACCCGCTGGGCCCAGGGGGGCATCATCTACACCGGCTCGGGTGACAGCCCCGACCTGCTGGCGCGCGACATCGAAACGGCCGGCGCCGGCCTCACGTATCCCCCCGCCGCGCGCGTTCTGGCCGAGGAGGGCCCCCGGCGCGTGCGCGAGATCCTGATCGACCGCTACCACGTCCCCTTCGACCACGGCAGCGACGGCGACTTCGACATCACCGAAGAAGGCGCCCACTCGATCCCCCGCATCCTCCATTGCGACGACCGGACCGGCCTGCGGATCTTCGAGGCGCTGATCGCGGCCGTCGAGGGCGAGCCGCGCATTCATCTCCGGCGGGCGTGGACGGCCATCGACCTGCTGACCCTCTCGCACCACTCCCGCGAGCCGCTCGACGTCTACGCGCCCAACACCTGCGTGGGCGCCTACGTGCTCGACCGCGAGACCGGTCAGGTCGAGACGGTGCTGGCGCGCGAAACGGTGCTGGCCACGGGCGGCCTGGGTCAGCTCTTCCTTCACACGACCAATCCGCGCGGCGCGCGCGGCGACGGCATCGCCATGGCCTATCGCGCCGGCGCGCGCCTGCTTAACCTCGAATTCATCCAGTTCCACCCCACCGCCCTCTACCTGCCCCCCCACCCCCGCTTTCTGATTTCGGAAAGCATGCGAGGCGAGGGGGCGCGCCTGGTGCTGGCCGGCGGTGAGGAATTCATGCAGCGCCATCACCAGTTGGGTTCGCTCGCCCCGCGCGACGTCGTCGCCCGCGCCATCCATGCCGAGATGCTGGCGAGCGATTCGCCGTGCGTTTACCTCGACATTACCCACAAGGACCCCGACTGGGTTCGCCACCGTTTCCCCGGCATCCATGGCGAATGTCTGCGGATGGGGCTCGATATCACCCGCCAGCCGATTCCGGTGGTGCCGGCGGCCCATTACAGTTGCGGCGGCGTGGCCACCGATGTGGACGGACGCACGACCATCGACCGCCTGTGGGCGGCGGGCGAGGTGGCCTGCACCGGCCTCCATGGCGCCAACCGCCTGGCTTCGACCTCGCTGCTCGAGGGGCTGGTGTTCGGCTGGCGCGTGGCCGCCGGCATCCGGGCGCGTCTGGGCGACTCCGCGACCCGACGCTTCCCCGTTATCGATCCGTGGGTCAACGAAACCGAATCCTACGATCCGGCACTGATCTTGCAAGACTGGTTGACGATTAAGTATACGATGTGGAACTACGTCGGCCTGGCCCGGACCCACAAACGACTTCACAGAGCGCGCCAAATCCTGAGAGAATTGCAGACGGAGGTGGAAAACTTCTACGCCCGCACCCGCATCGACGACGACTTGATCGGCCTGCGCAACGGCGTGCAGGCGGCGTTGGCCGTGCTTTACGCCGCGATGCAGAACCACACGAGTCGCGGCTGCCACTACCTGGCCGACGAGGCGACGCCGATGCCGCACTTCGTCAGCCGCGACTGAGGCCCATGCCGGCCAGTGAGTGTTCGGGGGGGACGCGACGAGGTAACATGAATCATGCGAAATCACAATAGATCAATCGTTTTATCGCATCAGACGACGGGGGAGATCTGCCGTTTCGCCCGGCGGTTGTTCGTGCTGGGATGCCTGACGGCGTTGCTCATGCCGGCGGCCCACGCCCAATACGGCACGACCACCGGCTCATCTTCCAGTCGTTCGAGTTCCAGTCGCTACGGATCGAGGTCCACGTCGACGGGATCGGCCTACGGCTCATCCTACGGCGGCGCTTACGGTTCCCAGTATGGCTCCTCGTCTGGATCCGCCTACGGCGGTTCTTATGACTCTTCGATGTCCAGCTTCGATTCGTATGACCAGTCGGGCTATCCCTCATCTTCGCGTTCGAGCCGCCTGTCGGGCCGATCTTCGTCGCGTTCGAGCCGATCCGACGTGACCAGCGCACAAGAAAAAGCGAAGACGGACAAAGCGACGGGCCAGGCCGAAACGCCCGAAAAGGCGCGCCTCCAGGGCAAGTCGACTGTCGCCAAGAGTAAAAAAGCCGCCAAGGCGATCAAACCAGGGGGGGGGGCGGCAAGGCGGAGGCTTTGCCCGAAGTGAAACTCAATCCCGAATTGCACGCCAACGCGCTCTATTTTTCTCCCACGATGCGTCATGTGCGACCGGGCGACCGGTTCGTTTCGACGATTTCTTTCTACAACGACAAGAAGGACAAGGCCGACGCCGCCGATCTGTGGATTCAATTCGACCCCCGTTTTATTGAACCGGAATGGATCGACGCGGCCCCGCTGGAGAAGGTGGCTGCCGCCCCGCCCGAAATGAAGGTGTGGGGCGAGCAGGGATTCATCAGGATCAAAGCGGCGATTACGGGGCCGCTGATCGAAGCCGTCAATCCGTTGGCGACCATTCACTGGCGGGCGCTCGCGGAGGTTCCCTCCACCCGTATCGAATTGACCGCTCCGCCCGGCGAGTCGGTTTCGTTGCTTGCCAAGGGCAAGAACATCATTCCGGCGGGACTGGCCGGCAGCAACGCCCGCGTCGACATGCTGGTGCGGGTCGCCCTCCCGGCGCCCGAAACGCCCGGCCTACGCTTGGTGGACGACGCCCGCCGGATGTTGCCCGCCCCGCCGCTCGAACCCGGCCGGCGCCTGCGTCTTGCCATCGTCGCGCCGGAAAGGGAAATTCCTCCGGGCGGGGTCGCCACGGCCGACGTCGTGTTGCTCAATCCCGAACGGGAGGCGTTCGACGACCTGAAACTCCGCATCCGGTTCGATCCCCAGGCGGTCGAGGTGCTCGACGCCGATGAAGACAATTACATCACGGGCGGAACCAACATCTTCGACGGCGACTTTCACGAGGCGTTTCCGTTTACCAGTCTGGGGGAAAATCGGGTCGATCCCGCCCACGGCGTAATTAGTTACCGAATGGGTTCCACTTCGGGGCCGATGGAATGCGGCAGCGGCGTGGTGGCCCGGATCGTATACCGCATGAAACGCCAGTCCGGCTGGACGGCCTTCTGGTTCGAACGCGACGATCCGCTCGCGCCGGCGCCGGCGACCGACGTGGCCGCCGACGGCCGTTCGCTGCTCGGCCCCACGCGCGCAATCGCCGCCCAGGCGCTCCACGGCGTCCAGATCCCGGTGGGCGTCGGCGCCGCCGCCGGATCGTGACGACTGCCTGAATGGATTTCACTGAGGCGCGTCGCCGCGAAGGTTGACAAGGCGTCGAGTCTATGGCGCGGCTCGCCACCTCCGCGTTTCGATCTCATTTCCGCGTCTATTTCACCGTCAGGCCGAACTCCCGGCGCAGCCAGGCGCGGGCGGCGTCCATCTGCGCGGGCGTCGGCGCAAGCGCCGGTTCGTTTTGCGGCGGCAGGCCCAGGCGCTCGCGTTTCGAGGCGCCCAGGGAGTGATAGGCCAGCAACTCGACGCCGCCGCAATGGCGCAGTTCCGCGGCGATTTCGCCGATCCGGCGGATGTGGGCGTCTTCGAGATTGACGCCGGCCAATAGGATGCAGCGTAGCACGGTTGCGCAGCCGGACGCGTCGACCGCGCGCAGGTTGGCCAGGATCGGCGCCAGCGGGGCGCCGGTGTTCGCCTCGTGGCGCGTGGCGTCGGTGTCTTTCAGGTCCCATAAAAACAGGTCGACCAGCGGGACGATTTCGATAAAACGACCGGCCGGGCCGAAGCCGCAGGTTTCGACGCAGGTGTGAAGACCGCGACCGCGCGCGGCGGTCAGCAAATCGCGGGTGAACGCGAAATGCGCCAGCGGTTCACCGCCCGAAAGGGTCAGGCCCCCGCCCGATTCATCATAATAGACCCGGCCTTTTTCGATCTCAGCCAGCAATTCCTCGACCGTCGCCGCGCGTCCGACCAGCTCGATCGCCCCGCTCGGGCAGGCCCCGGCGCATTCCAGGCAGAGGCGGCAGGCCGCGCGGTCGAAGGCGTGCACGCCGTTTTCCAGTCGGTGGCAGCCCTCCGGGCACGCCTGGGCGCACGCACCGCACCCGATGCAGAGAATCGGACCATAATAAAGTTGGCGCTCGAATCGTTGCGAT
>JAMCWS010000417.1:366-13398 GCA_023480605.1 bacterium | reverse complement strand
GTAATAGGCCGCGTTTTCGACGCCGCTGACGGGAACCGGCTCCCAGGCCGCGATCATGCCGGCGCCGGTGCGTTCGCGTCGAATCCGCATTTCAGTGCATCCGAGCAGTTGCGCCAGGTAACGATCGGCAAAACCGTCTTTCTTGGCTTCCGAACCCAAATGACTTGCAGCCGGCCGATCCTTGAACGCGAGGATTCTTTCTTCGAACTCGACCAGTTCCTTCATCTGACCGATGAACCAGCGTTTGATTTTCGTCTTCTCGAACAGGGCTTCGACATCGGCCCCCTTGCGCAGGGCTTCATACATGATGAACTGGCGTTCGCTGGTGGGCCAGTTCAGCATGCCCATGAGTGTCTCCAGGGGCAACTGGTTGTAATTTTTCACGAATCCCAGGCCGTAGCGCCCTTTCTCCAGCGAGCGGATCGCCTTCTGAAAGGCCTCCTTGTAGTTCTTGCCGATGCTCATGACCTCGCCGACGGCGCGCATCTGCGTGCCCAGGCGATCGTGCGCGTCCTTGAATTTTTCGAAGGCCCAGCGGGCGAACTTAACGACGACATAGTCGCCCGACGGGGTGTATTTTTCGAGCGTTCCATCGCGCCAATAGGGAATTTCGTCGAGCGTGAGGCCGGCCGCCAGTTTCGACGAAACGAGCGCGATCGGAAATCCGGTGGCCTTGGAGGCCAGCGCCGAAGAGCGCTAGGTGCGCGGATTGATCTCGATCACGACCACCCGGCCGGTCTCCGGGTCATGCGCGAATTGGATATTGGTCCCGCCGATCACCTGGATGGCTTCGACGATCCGGTAGGAATAATCCTGAAGACGAGCCTGGAGTTCGGGGGCGATGGTCAGCATCGGAGCGGTGCAGTAGGAGTCGCCGGTGTGTACCCCCATGGGATCGACGTTTTCGATGAAACAGACCGTAATCATCTGGTTCCTGGCGTCGCGCACGACCTCCAGCTCAAGCTCTTCCCAGCCGAGTACCGATTCTTCGACGAGGATCTGCCCCACGAGGCTGGCCGCGATGCCACGGCTGGCGATCACGCGCAGTTCCTCGACGTTGTAAACCAACCCGCCGCCCGTGCCGCCCATCGTGTAGGCCGGGCGGATCACGACGGGGTAGCCCAACCGCCCGGCGATTTCCTCGGCCTCCTTGACGCTGTAAGCCAGTTCGCTGCGGGGCATTTCGATTCCCAGCCGGGTCATTGTCTCCTTGAAGGCGCTGCGGTCTTCGCCGCGTTCGATGGCGTCGACCTGCACGCCAATCACCTTGACGCCGTATTGATCCAGGACGCCCGTTTTGGCGAGTTCCGAGGCCAGGTTCAGGCCGGATTGCCCCCCCAGGTTGGGCAGCAGCGCGTCGGGGCGCTCCTTGGCGATGATTTCGGTCATCCGTCTGAGGTTTAACGGTTCGATGTAAGTGACATCGGCCATGCCGGGGTCGGTCATGATCGTCGCGGGATTGGAATTGACCAGAACGATCTGGTAACCCAGTTCGCGCAAAGCCTTGCAGGCCTGGGTACCCGAATAATCGAATTCACAGGCTTGTCCGATGATGATCGGACCCGAGCCGATGATGAGTACCTTGTGGATGTCGTCACGCCTTGGCATGAGAACCTCTTTTCATATGCGATGCGATCGTCCTTCGCTGGACAAGCCGATATCCTATATCAGAATTTCAGCGGGAATGGAACACTCATGTGCCCAGTCCACCGGGGCCGCGAAATGACACGCCGTGCGCGGCCGGGGGGCTTGGCAAGGGGGGTGATGGACAGTGACCGACCCGAGGCGACTTCACTGGCGTCAAAGCGATTTGATCAGGTCGATTGGCCGGCCCGACAGAACGCCGGTTTCGCCGGCCACGGCGCGCGGCTGCCTGGCCTGGCCGAAACAGGCCGTGTTGACCTGGCTGCCCGAGACGAACGTATCGCCGAACCGTTCCATCAGCCGGTGCGTCAGGCGGCGCATTTCGTCCTTGAGCGGCCGGGCCGACGACTCATCGAACAGGTTACGGTTCTGCCACGGATCCTTCTTTTTATCGTAAAGGCAATTGAATCGGACTTCCTGCCCCGGTTTTTCCCGGTCGTAGGCGAAGGTGTGCTCGTGCGTGTAAACGCCGCGCCAACCATCGCCGATCGCGACCAGGCAGAGCGGCTGGGCCTCGATCGCATCGTCACGCCGTTCGAGAATCGCCCGCGACAGGTCGTGTCCTTGGCAAGTGCGGGGCGCCTTCAGACCCGCCAGGTTCAGCAGGGTCGGCATGAAATCGAGCGTGCCGAAGAGCAGGTCGCTGACCGTGCCGGCCTGGATGCGGCCGGGCCAGCGCAGGAGCAGCGGCACGCGGCAGGAACCGTCCTCCGCGAAACCTTTCGGCCAGGGCTTGCCGCACGAGGTGAGCAGGTCGCCGTGATCGCTCGTGAAGACCATGATCGTGTCTTCCTCGAGGCCCTTCTCCTTGAGTTTGTCGGCGATCCGCCCGAAGCACTGGTCGATGCCGGTGACCATCGCCATGCTGCCGTGGTAATAACGGCGCAGGAGAGCCGAATCCCTGGCGTTGGGCCGCACTCTGATCTTATCGCGATCGTATTTCGACATCAATTCGGGGAGGGTTTCGTAGACCCATTCGTTGTTGACGATCCCGCGTTCGTGCGGCGGGTGATACGAAACGAACAGGGCAAAGGGCTGCTCCGGATTCCGGGCGCAATCGTCGATGAACTTGAGCGCCTGGCGCGTCTGAGTGTAGGGTTCCCAATCGTCGCAGATCCGCTTCTTTCCCTCCTCGTCCCAATACCAGGCCTGGCCTGCGTCGTAGACCAACGTGCAGTTGTTGGAGAGGAAATAGCCGTCGAAGCCGTAGCGGTAGGGGCCGGGCGGGATGGGGCGGTCGCGGTCGCCGCCGTAGAGGTGCCACTTGCCGACGTAGCCCATGCGGTAGCCGGCGTCGCGCAACACCTCGCCGAAATAGTTCCCGCCTCCCGCCAGCATCCGGATGTCGTTGCTGTAGGCGCCATTGTAAAGACAGTGCTGGCCGCTCATTAACATCGAGCGATAAGGCGTGCAGACCGGCCCGTTGGAGACGCAGTGATTAAAGCGAATCCCCTGGCCGGCGAAACGGTCCAGGTTGGGCGTGATGATCTGTTCGTTGCCGTAACAGCCCAGCATGTCGTGCGAATGCTCGTCGCTGAAAATGTAGACCAGGTTGGGGCGGCGGCGCGGCCCGTCGCCCGGCAACTCCAGCGACGAACAGGCCTGGTCCAGGCCTCCCAGCGCGCCGGCAGCGCCAAGGGCGAGAGTCCGGCCCAGGAATTGGCGGCGGGTGGTTGTTCGCATGGCGAGACTATCGGGCTGGCGGTCCTCTGGCATGATATGATCTCTCCTGGAATTAGTTTTCATACTCGATGCGGGCATTGGGGCGGCGGTCGAATTCCCGGGCCGCCGATTGGATGCCGCGCGGGCCGTGCGTCGGCAGATCATCTCTCCGAGCGCGGTGCATCAGATTTCGCATTACTATTGGTCAATCTCATGTTTATTCGCAACGATTTAGTGCGGAAGTCAAATGAACTCAATAGGGTCCGCTATCTTCTTCGCGGTCTTTTGCGTATCTTCGTGGTTCCTTGTGCATCGATGGTTGAGATATCAAGCGAAAGCCTGAACTCCCTACGGAATTTCCGGCATTTTGGTTGCGGCGCTGCCGTGTT
Organism: bacterium; assembly: GCA_023480605.1. GTDB lineage: Bacteria > Sumerlaeota > Sumerlaeia > MVZB01 > MVZB01 > JAMCWS01. The sequence goes on along the minus strand of JAMCWS010000417.1, from coordinate 9,703 downwards.
AAGTGGTCACGTCATAATGATGGCCAATTCATCGGCATTACAGAAGATAACCCAATGGTTTCCTTAAGATCATGATGTGTGAATCATCACACTGGGTGAATCCGAATGCAAGCAATATGAAATCGCAAAGCGTGTTATTCCGAACCCAAATGACTTGCAGTCGGCCGGACTTGGTGGGATGATTCACTTTCGATTTGCCGATTAGGATGATTTGGTTAGCAAAAAAGCAAATGTCGCAGTAGACGAGCGGCTAAACCACTTTAAAGCAATTAGCGTGCGGCGACGTTTTTGCATCTTCCCACGGAGATCGGCCCATGAAGACATTCCCGTTCCGCTTCGCCTGGACGCTCTTCCTGATGGGGATTACGTCTCTGCTGCCGGCCCAATCGACAACCGAAACGCTTACGGTGCGCGAGGTTAAGTCAGTCGTTTACGGCAAATACAAAAACACCGACCTTATGTTGGATGTCTACATTCCCCGGCAAGGCGCCAAAGGCAGAGGACTGATCTACATGGCCAGCGGCGGCTGGAAATCGGGACCGCAGTCGCTCTCCCGGCTTTCGCCCATGGTGCGGAAGCTTGCCGCCGACAGCGGCTTGACGGTCTTCGCCGTCAGCCATATCTCGCAGCCCGGATGCGTGGTCTCGGAAGTCGTTCCGCAGGTTTTGCGATCGGTTCGTTTCGTGCGCGCCAATGCCGCCCGTTACGGCGTCGACCCGGCGCGCCTGGGGGCGATGGGCATTTCATCCGGCGGGCACCTCACGCTGATGCTCGCCGTCCAGGGCGGCGATGGAAAGGAGGATTCCAGCGATCCGGTCGAGCGCGTATCCAGCCGTGTTCAGGCGGCGGCGGCCTTTTGCCCGCCGACCGATTTCCTCAACTACGGCGCGCCGGGCAAGTTCGATCTGGGAACCGGCGTTCTCAAGCCTTTTCGGGCCGCGTTCTTTCGCGAGGAGCCGCCCAAATCCGAAACGGCGATGGGGCGTCTCGTTTCGCCGCTCTATTTCGTTTCGCACGGCGACGCGCCGACGCTCCTCATCCACGGCGACAAGGACACGCTGGTGCCGATCCAGCAATCCGAGAGTTTCCAGGCGGCGATGAAAAAAGCCGGCGTGGAATGCGAACTGACCGTCAAGCAAGGCGCCGCTCACGGATGGAACGACATGAGCGCGGACCTTCTCCAGGCGACCGAATGGATCGACCGCCATTTGAGTGAAACAAGTAATGCGGAATAAGGTTGCGTCGCCCGGGCGCTTGATGATCGATCACGGGCGTATGGGGGCCGGTTGCCGGGTATCGGCGATCGCGCGCCCCGGCGGAACCGGTCTGGCGACGCCGAGCCTGAACCATCTTGCGGCGGAGATGCGGAATCCATGGGCAAATCCACACTGAGTCGCCGATCCCTGTTGAAGGCGTCCATCCCGGCCAGCCTGGGCGCGATGGCCACGTTGGGCTGCTTCGGCCTGAAACGAAAGGACAATCCAATGCATAGACCCGATATCCTTTTCGTCCACTGCCACGACCTTGGCCGGCGTCTGCCGCTGTATGGAGAAACGACGGCCCGCACGCCCGCCCTCCAGCGCATCGCCGCCGAGGGCATCGTCTTCGACAATTTTTACTCGACCTCGACTTTGTGCTCGCCGTCGCGGGGGTCGATCCTGACGGGTCGTTATCCGCACCAGATCGGCCTGTTCGGCCTGACCAACGGCGGTTGGGATCTGCTGGAAGGCGAAAAAGGAATACCCCACCTCCTGGCCGACGCGGGTTATGAGACGGTTCTGTTCGGCCTTCAGCACGACACGATTCCGCCCCATGAGGGGCGCCTGGGATATCAGCGGCGGGTCGAACTCCCCTCGCCGCACCCCGCGCCGGTCTGGGAAGTGGCCGCCCAGGTCGCCGAATTCATCAAGGCGTTGCCGGACACGTCGGCCCGGCCTCCCGTCTATATGAATGTCGGAATATTCGAGCCCCACCGCCACGACTTCTGGCAGCGTTACCAGGCGCGCGGCACGGCCGACACCAAAGTTCCCGCCTACCTGCCCGACACCGAGGGCGTCCGCCGCGACCTGGCCCGCCACGAAGGGCTGATCGAGGCCATGGACGCGGGGGTGGGCACGGTGCTGGCGGCCCTGGACGCGGCCGGACTTGCCGATTCGACCCTGGTGCTTTTCACCACCGATCACGGAATCCCCTTCCCCCGCGCCAAGAGCACGGTCTACGACGCCGGCATCGGCGTCGCGGCGATGGCGAGGTGGCCGGGGCGGGTTCCGGCCGGCCGGCGCGAAGGGGCGCTGCTCAGCCATGTCGACTGGCTCCCGACGTTGGCCGATCTGGTGGAACGGCCCGTTCCCGCCAATGTCGCGGGGCGCAGCTTCCTGCCGCAATTGCTGGGCCAAGGCGGCGGGGGACACGAAGGCGTTTTTGCCGAGGGCACGTATCATGGCCATTACAATCCGGTTCGCTGCGTGCGGACGCGCGATTTCAAGCTCATCCGCAACTACCACCCGAGCACGGCCATGCACGCGGCGATCGAAGAGGACGCCAACAACGGCATTCTGGCGCGCGACGACTATCCCGAAAGCTTCTGGACGCCGCCTGCACCGATCGAGCTCTACGCGGTCGCAGCCGATCCCTGCGAACAGACGAACCTGGCGGGGAAGAAGGAATATCAGGCAGTTGAAGCGGACCTGTTGAATCGCCTTGCGGCGTGGGAAAAGCGGACGGACGATCCCATCGGCAGGATGTACGAAACATTCCGGCCCGATATGACGCCGTTTATCCTTCGAGCCGGCCGCCCGCCGCGACCGGAAGCCACCCGGAATTGAAAGACTGGCCAATGGCAAAAATGACTTAAAGGACCCAAAGGGCTTATGGAGCCTGGGGGAACCGAGTTGGGGAACCTATCATGGCCTAACATTCAGGCTACCATGCCATGGCGTTTTGGGGCGGGCGCGCCGTGATGAGTCGATCAGGTTACGCACGGCTTTGAGGTAATAATCCGGCGGCAGGCAGCCTTTGCCGTCTTTCGTGGGGTAGATCGCCAGGCCGAAGTTCTGGCCTTCTTGGAAATCGTTCCAGTGACCAATGACGACGAAATCGGGCCGGGGATCGGCCATGACAAGGGCGAACTCGGTCTCGAGCAGATGCTTTTCATCGCCCTCGGTGCCGTCCATGGCGAGCCAACGGCGCCGTTCGGCGGTGTGGGTGAGTGTTTTGGCCTTGAGTTCAAATCCTGGCACGACCATGCCCGCGACGCAACGCCGTCCGGTCGCCGGATTCGTGAAATCGCCTTTGCGCGGGCCGGGTATCCTCGGGGCGATCGGCGCCCAGGTCCATTGCCCGTCGGCGACGGCAGCGACCTTCGGATCCATTGTGAAGTAGCAATCGGCGAGGATCAGAAAAGGCTCCATGCCGAAGGCGGCCTTGAATTCCCCCCGAGCCGCGGCAAACGCCTCGTGCCAATGGCCGAAGGTCGTTTTATCGGTCCATTCCGGATTGGTGGCATACATGAAAACGACCGGCCGGCCGCCCTGGCTGGGAGGCTTGCCGTCGTGGGTCAGCCACAGATCCTGGTCGCTGGCCATGTGACGATAACCGGCGATCCATTTTTCCGCCAGATAGCGGCGCCCCATGTCGGCGCTCACCGGCAGCGGCGGGGTGGGCGTATTGCGCAGTTCCCACCGATGTTTCATCCAATTGGGCCGGCCGTTCGCGTCCGTGCCGGGGAATTGTTCGCGCAGACGTTCGCCGCGGTAACGCTGGTAATGCGAAGGGGTGTCGTCGAGGAAGGCGATCTTAAGGTTCACCCGCGCCTCGCGGATCCCCCGCACCATGGAAGGGACGACGTAACGGTCCTGCTTGGGGTCGTGATTGGTGTCGGGATCGGGGCGGTCGCCAAACGAATCGATGGCCACCCAGTCCAAGCCGGCGGCGCTCATCTGGCGCGCCTGGTCGATCCAGTAATCCAGGCGGGCGCAATCGTAACTGCTTCGGGCGAGTTTGGCGGGATCCGAATTGTCCGCGGCCGGTTTCCCGTTGGGATCGAGCGGAACATAGATCATGTGGTCCAGGCGGCTCTGGCCGTCCACGACTGGAAACACTGAACCATCCAGCCAGTGCGGCTGACCGGTGTTGTTTCTGCCCCAAATGAACGTGCCGAACCTTGTATCAACTTTCATATCCTTGCGCGGTTTCGCGTCTTGGGCCGCCGGATCGGCCGACGGCCACAGGGCGGCCAACGCCAGCAACCAGTATCCGCCCCAATGCGCCAGGCCCCGGTATCGCCGCATACTCATCCGCCCGTTCCTCCCCTCGCCCGAAATCCCGTCATTGGCCGATTCGGACGCGCGTTGTGCCTGTATTCGGAATGGATCGTCCCATCGAACACGGCCAAAGGCAAGCGATTTGGCATGATCGCTCTCGATTCGAGCACCGGCAGGCGGCGCTTCGGTCTTGACCGCGCCCCTCGGCGTGCCATAATGCCCTCGTATGTGAGATACCGCCGGACAAGGGCTACCCGTCCAGGACATGCGCGCACACGGACGGACCGGCCAATTCCGCCCGCGGGTATGGCGAACCGTGTCCGATGCGCACCCGTTCGACCGGAAAGCCGGCCGCGGCATACGGCGGCATCAAAAAAAGGAGAACGGACATGCTGAATAAGAATGACCGGGCGATCGTGCGGGAGTTGGCCGCTCGCGTGGCCGAGATCGCCGCGCTGCCGGTGCAGGAAGAGAAACGGGAGATGTGGCGCCAACTGAACGCACGCCGGCCGGCGCGGCCCATGGTGATGATCGACCAGGTCTGCTGGAACGAGATGAACGTCAACGATGAGTTGACCGTTCGGTGCGCCGACGCCGAATGCCGCGGATATGAAGGCATGCTGCGACGCATGCTTTTCCAGTGGGATCATTTCCCCGTCGATATGGTGGTGGAATCCTTCGTGCGGGTGCCCAAGGCGGTCCGCAACACCGGCTTCGGTGTCGGGGTGCGGGAACAGGTGGCCGTCACCGACCCCACCAACGCGGTCGTGGGCCACAAGTTCGAAAACCAGTTCCAAAACGAGGAGGATCTGGAAAAAATCCACGAACCCCGGATCAGCCATGACCCGGCGGAGACCGAGCGCCGGCTGGCCGTCGCCCATGAACTCTTCGACGGCTTGCTCGATGTTCGCGAGTGGGGCTACGATCCTTACCTGTCGCTGTGGGATCCCATTTCGACGTGGATGGGCGTCGAGAACGCGCTGTATGCCATGATCTTGCGGCCCGACTTCATGCACCGCCTGCTCGACCGCATGACCGACGGTTACCTGGCCATGCTCGACCAGTTGGAGGAGCAGGGCCTGTTGTGCGGACCCCAGAGCCTCATCCACTGCACGGGCGCCTATACGGAAGAGTTGCCCGCCCCCGGTTACGATCCGGCGCGGCCGCGAACGAAGGATGTCTGGATGTTCGGGCTTGCGCAAATGCTGTCGACCGTATCGCCCGCCATGTTCAAGGAATTCGAAGTCGACTACGCCAGCCGCATCTGCGCGCGTTTCGGACTGGTGTATTACGGTTGTTGCGACCCGCTCGACGGCAAAATGGCCGAGGTGCGCATGATCCCGAACGTGCGCAAGGTTTCGATGAGCCCGTGGGTGAATGAGGCGCGCGGCGCGGCGGAGATCGGCGGCGACTACGTGTATTCGCGCAAGCCAAGTCCCGCCCTCCTGGCGACCGACCGATTCGATCCTGACCTGGTCCGGTCGAATCTGATGGCGACGCGGAACGTTTGCGAAGAGCACGGATGTCCGCTGGAAATCATTCTTAAGGACATCAGCACGGTGCGCTACGAACCGGAGCGCCTTTTCGAGTGGGCGCGCGTCGCCATGCAGGTCGTCGGGGGCTGAGGCGGCGACTTCCGCGGGGAAAGACGAAACCCGCCTCGATCGCGCCGCCTCTCGAGGGGATGAGGATGAAATCGGAGAAAGTCAGCCTCTTTATCCCGTGCATCGTCGACCAGGTATACCCGGAAATGGGATTCGCGATGGCGCGCGTCCTGCGCCGGTGCGGTTACGACGTGTCTTACGATCCGCGGCAAACCTGTTGCGGGCAGCCGGCGTTCAACGCGGGCCATTGGGATCAAGCGCTGTCGGTGGCCGAAGTTTTCGTCGACGTTTTTAAAGATGCCGGGTGCATTGTGGGCCCGTCGGGCTCGTGCACGGCGATGGTGCGCAATTACTATCCCCGCCTCTTCGAGAGCCACCCCAAACGGGAAACGGCGACGCGGCTGGGCGAAAATATTTTCGAGTTTACCGAATTTCTGGTCCGCGAAAACAAGCTGGACCGCATCCGGGGATCGTGGAAGGGACGCGCGGGCTACCACATGTCGTGCCATAGCCTTCGTGAATTACGCCTGGGCGACGAGGGATTGCGGATTTTAAAACGGATCGACGGTTGCGAGGTCGTCGAGCCGGCCGGCGAACATGTCTGTTGCGGATTCGGCGGTGTTTTTTCCGTCAAGCACGAAGCGATCGCGGAAACCATGGGCGGCGCGCGCCTGGCGCAATTCCGCGCGCTGGGCGTCGACGTCGTGGTGGCCAACGACCCCGGCTGCATCCTTCATATGCGCCAGGAAACGGCCGCGCGCGACGAGCGATTGCCCATCCTCCACCTCGTCGAGTTTCTGGACCAGGCCATGGATCGGGCATCTGACGGGTATATGGAACAATGCGCCGGAGGACCGCGATGCTGACGCTGACCGAACACGGCGGTTTCCGGAAGCGAGCCGCGGCGAAGGCTCGCGACCCCGTTCATCATGAGGTGATCGCCAAGGCGATCGCCAGTTATGAAAAGGCCTTCGAGCAAACGCGGGCGGCGCAGTTCACGAATTGGCAACAAGCGCGGGATCTGGCGGCCGGCATCAAGGACGAGGTGCTGGCCCGCCTGCCCGAATACCTGGAGCAATTCGAGCGCAACGCGACGGCACAGGGCGCCCGGGTGCTCTGGGCCGAGGACGCCGACCAGGCACGCCGCCACGTCGTGGACATTGCCCGTGAGCACGGCGCGCGGCTGGCGGTCAAGTCCAAGTCCATGGCGACCGAGGAAATCGACCTGAACGAGACGCTCCAGCGCCGGGGCATCGAGGTTCTGGAGAGCGACCTGGGCGAACTCATCGTCCAATTGGCGGGCGAAAAACCTTATCACATCGTCACGCCCGCGATGCACCGGACGAAGGCGGAAATCGCGGCGCTGTTCCACGAAAAACTGGGCGTCGACCTCGACGCCGACCCCCAGGGACTGACCATGGCCGCGCGACGTCACCTGCGCCAGGCGTTCACGCAGGCCGACGTCGGCATCACGGGCGCGAATTTTCTCCTCGCCGAGGAAGGCGCCGTGGTGATGGTCGAAAACGAAGGCAACGGCCGCCTGACGATGGCCTGCCCGCGCGTCCACGTGGTGGTGGCCGGCATCGAAAAGATCCTGCCGCGCCTGAGCGACCTGGCGTTGTTCCTGCCCCTGCTGGCGACCAGCGGCACCGCCCAGGCGATGACGTGCTACGCTTCGATTGTCAGGGGGCCGCGTCAGCCTGATGAAGCCGATGGCCCGCAGCGCATGGTTATCATTTTACTCGACAACGGACGCAGCCGTCTGCTGTCTTCGCCGCTCTTCCGCCAGAGCCTGCGGTGCATCCGCTGCGGCGCCTGCCTGAACGCCTGCCCCGTCTTCCGCACGATCGGCGGCCATGCCTACCACACAACCTACCCCGGTCCGATAGGGTCGGTCATCACGCCTCACCTGCGGGGAATGGGGCGGTGGCGCCATCTGGCGGACGCATCCAGCCTGTGCGGGGCCTGCACCGATGTCTGCCCGGTCCGTATCGACCTTCATCAACTGCTGCTCGCCAATCGCCGCGAGGCAGTCCGCGGCGGCAAGGCGGGGTGGTTCTGGCCGGCGGCGATGAAATTGTGGGCCTGGGCGATGCGCGATCGCGGGCGCCTTGCCCGTTTACGCGACTGGGGCATCCTGTTCGAACGCCTGGGCCGGGGGGCGCTCCCCGCGGCCAAACGCCGGCGGGTGCCGCGTCTGTCGCGGAAAACATTTGCTCAGCTTTGGGAGAAAAATGAACAGTCGCGATAAGATCCTCGCGCGGTTGCGGGCGACGCCACGCCCGGCCGAATGCGCTCCCGCGCATCGGCTGGCCGATCGCGCTATTTACCACGACTGCGACGGCGGGAGCGAGGAGCTGATCGCGCGCTTTGGCGCGCGGCTGACGCAACTGCAGGGCGAGTTTCACCGGGCGGCCGATGTGAAGGCGGCGGCGGAGGTTCTGCTGCGGATTACCGACGACAGCGCGGGCGGACGCTGCATCGCGCATGCCCATCCGTTGATACGGAGCGTCCTCGATCAAAACGAACGGTTGGCCGAAGGGATAGAGCTTCCGGATCCGGGCACGCTCGATTCGCCCGACTTCGCCCAATATGAAATCGGGATCACGGCCGCCGATTATCTCGTGGCCCGCACCGGCGGCATCGTGTTGCACGCGGCTGGCGCCGGGGGACGCAGGATGTCGGTTCTGCCGCCGTTTCATATCGTTCTCGCCCGTCGCGACCAAGTCGTTTCATCGCTGGACGAGGCGCTGGCGCGAATTCGGGAGACCTCGTCAGGAAGCGGCTATGGGACGATCATTACGGGTCCGTCGCGCACGGGTGACATCGAAAAAATCATCATCCTCGGAGCCCATGGCCCCAAACGCCTGGCCGTCGTCCTGATCGGATGACCCGCGCGCCCGGACGGCCCAAATGAAGGCTTGCGTGACCCGAACGAGTCGGTGCAAGATAATAACTCGAAGCACACGGGCAGTTTGACTCAGGTAATGAACAAATTAGTCTTTTCCCGCGCGGGAAACCCATTCCCTGGTGGAGGACGGTCATGAATCCAATGTTACCCGAGGTGCGTGAATTTCTGTCATCCGATCCCATTAAAATGTTCATCGGCGGACAGTGGGTCGAAGCCCGCGACGGCGCCACGTTCCAATCGCTGGATCCCGGCGATGGGTCGGTGCTGGCGACGGTCGCCGAGGGCAAAGCCGAGGATGTCGATCGGGCGGTGACCGCCGCGCGCAAAGCTTTCGTTCAAAGCGGCTGGGCCACGATGCCGGCCAACGACCGGGCCGTCCGCCTGCATCGCCTGGCCGATCTGGTCGATAAGTACCAGCCGATTCTGGCGCAGCTCGAATCGCTGGACGTCGGCAAACCCCTGGCCCAGGCCGAGGGATTCGACATCCCCAACGTTGCCCAGACGCTGCGTTATTACGCCGACCTTGCGGTGCGCACGCGCCTGCGCGAACCCATCGCCGT
>JAMCWS010000417.1:0-356 GCA_023480605.1 bacterium | reverse complement strand
ATGCTGCCCGTCGGCTGGAACAGTTCACCGGCCCTGGCCGCCGGCAACACCGTTATTGTGAAACCCGCCGAAGACACGCCCCTCAGCACGCTTTACTTCTGCCGGTTGGTCCAGGAAGCCGGGATTCCCGCCGGCGTCGTCAACGTGGTGCCGGGTTACGGTGAAATCGCCGGCAAGGCGCTCGCGGAGCATCCGGGCATCAACCGCATGGGCTTCACCGGCTCGCCCGAGGTGGGCCGGCTGATCGGCGCGGCGTGCGGGCGCAATCTGGTGCCGGTGAAGCTCGAACTGGGCGGCAAGGGGGCGGCCGTGGTGTTCGATGACGTCGACCCCGAGCATGTCGCCGGGCAACTGGT
>JAMCWS010000047.1 GCA_023480605.1 bacterium | reverse complement strand
TATTTGCGGATGAAGCGCGGGCGGAACTTGTTGGCGTAGTCCTTCTGGCTTTTGAGGGGGTAATCCAGGTGCTCGGGCATCGTGCTTTCGCCGCTGACCGGCCGGCGGCAGTAAACCCCATCGCCGTCGCGGTAGTAGACGTAGGTGCCGTCGTTTTTGATGGTGCGGGGTTTGAAGTGCGGCAGCAGGCCGACAGCGACGGGCAGGTAAGCCACCTGCTCCAGGCCGAAGTAAAGCTCCAGCGCCGGATTGGTGGCCGGCAGCTTGGGCAATCCCTGCTCGGGCCATTGCTGGAAAACCTCGGCCCAATAGCCGAACTCCATGTCGACGACGTGGTCGACCGGCTCGAAGTGCATGCAGCGGCGGAATCGTTCGGCCGAGGTCATGGCCGCAGGGGCGGATTTCTGCGCGGCTGGCGCGGTTTCGTTGGCGTTTGGCATATATGATCCCTTCGTTTGACGGGTCGTCCATTCATGATCCGCGGTGGCAGATCCTCCGGATGCTAGCCCCCGGTCCATCGAATTGGCTAGGAAATTCCGCGCTATCGTTGGGACGGCGCGGTCTCTTGCGAATGGAACCACTGATAAATGCAAAAAGGGGTTATGGGGATTAAGTAGATATCAAGGAGACAGGGTGATGACATCGACATCTCCTTCATCTCCTTCATCATCTCCCAATTCCCGCTGATGGTCGTTATCCGGAAGCCTTCGCGGTCATCACGGTCTCGGCGGACCAGGCATCATACAGAGGCTTGAACTCCAATCGCCGCTGTTGTCTTTTCGGCCGCACTCAGCGCAACGCCCCCAGCCGCTCCCGGATCTCGTCGGTGATGGCCAGCGCGCGGGCGCGCAGCGTGCGCTTGGTGTCGACCAGGTTGGCTTCGTTCACCGCCGCGTGAAGCTGAACGTGGAAACGCAGCGAGTTGCCGGTGCCCGAGGGACGCACGGTCAGATGGCTGAGCTTGTCGTCGTTGTAGTAAAACCGGATGCCTTCGTCGGGGAAGACAAAGTCGCCCGAGGCCGGGTAAATCCGGTCGTACTTGCCGGTGCGGTAGAGGGCCGTGCCGAGTACCTTCTGCCCGCCCAGAACCAGGTTGTTGCCGCTCATGACTCCGCGATAAAGCTCCAGAGCCCTGTTGAGGATGCCGATTTTCTTGCGGTCGCCTTCGATGCCGGGGTATTCGCCGTCGAGCGGATCGGGCTCGTAATGGTTGACGAACAGGCCGATGGCGGGGTCGAGGTAGATGTGCCTGTCGACCAACTCGAAAAGGGTCGTCCCCTGGTTGCGGGCCCAGGTGGCGACCTCGGCGCTGAGCAGGGCGGCGAAGGTGCCGTCCTTGTCGCGCACGTGACCGCCCTCGCCCAGCGAAAAGGCGTCGGGGGGCGGCCCGCCCAGGATCGAGAAGCCGTTGGACTGCTCCAGCGCGCCGTAGTTGATCGTGCGCCGGTCGCTCATCGCCTGGTATTCCATGATGAACGGGTGGCAGAGCGCCGCGTCGGGCGCGGGACGGCCTTCGACAAGGTTCTGGCGGGGAACCTTGTCCCACGCGTCGCGCACGGCGGCCGAAAGCGCCGCGAAGCCGACCCAGGTCTTCACGACCCCCAGGCCGTGCTTGCGGACCAGTTTGACGATGGCGTCGGTGGTCGTGTGTGAAAGAACGATGAACTTCTTGTCGGCGTCGCGCACGGAGCCGTGTTGCTCGATTTCCTGGTTGAGCCGATACCAGAGCAGCAGGCCCCACATGTCGTCGGCCGGCAGCAGCATCCAATCCTGGCCGCCGTAAAGACTACGCTGGACGGCGGGCACCTTGACGACCACGCCGCAGCGGTCGGCGTCGGGGTCGGTGCCGATCAGGATGTCGGTCTTCTCGAACAAGCCGGGGTGTTCTTCCTTGAAGGCGCCGACGGCGATCTTGGCCGCGCGCGGGTCGCCCGGGTCGGGCTGCTGCTCGTGGCCGGGGTCGCTGTTGAACGAGGGGAAGAGGCCGTCGAGGTCGTTAAGGCCGTTTTTGGTCACCGGCGTAAGGTCGGCGAGGCCCACCATCTTGAGCAGACGCGGCACGGCCTTGCGGCCGGCGCCGTGGAAGGCGCAATAGCCGATCCTGATCGGATCGGGCCGCTTCGCCTCGGCTTCGAGCATCGCCGGGCGCATGAGGAAACGCTTCATGTGCCCCAGGTGCGCCTCGTGGACGTTGATGAGGCAGTCTTCGCGGCCACCGTAGTCGACTCCTTCGACCGGCGCGGCTCCGCCCAGCCAGAAGAGCTTGCCCTTGGGGGCCTTCTCCAACGGCGTCAACTTGATATCCTTCGTCGTCGCCTTGGCGATGAAGGACTCATACATGATGTCGCGTTCCTTGGGGTCGAACTGCGAGCCGTTGCCGCAGGAGAGCTTGTAACCGTTGTAACGGTAGTCGTTGTGGCTGGCCGAGATGAGGATGCCGACGTGGGCTTTGATCTTCTCGAAGGGGATGGCGAAGGTGACCTCGGGGTAGGGGCAGGGCTCGTCGAACAGATAGACGCTATAGCCGTAGGCGAGGAATAGTTCGGCGATGGCGCGGGCGAAGTCGCCCCCGCGGATGCGGCTGTCGTAGCCGATGACGATCCGGTCGAAGGAGCGGCCGCCCGATTTTCCGAACTGGGCCACGCCGGCCGAGGTCTTGAGCAGCACGATATTATTGAGCGTATTGGGTCCCTTGAGTATCCGCGCGTCGAGGCCGTCTTCCTTGAGCCGCACGATCGAGGCGCGGTCGTAGGCCATCATGCCGCGGATGCCGCCCGTGCCGAAGCGCATCGTCTGGCGGTAGGCGTTGACCAGGTCTTCCCATTGGCCGGCCGCGACGGCGTCGGCCACGCCGGCCTTCAGGTTGGGCGAGAGTTCGTCGATCCGAGGGTCTTCGAGCCAGTCGCGCAGGTTGGGCAGGGCGTTGTCGAGGGCTGTCTGGTACTGTTGGGGGCTGATTTTGCCTTCATTACGGGCCGCCTCCAGGTATTGGGTCATGCCCTGCCCGGCCTGTTCGTGGATTGCGGAAAGATTCAAACTCGTCGATTTCATGGCTTGCCTTTCTTTCGATCGCGAGAAAAAGAAATTCCTTACCAACGAACCGACGGGTATACCGGCGCCGTCGGCGTAGGTGAATAAATAACTGATGCCGGGACGATTAATCCCACCCGGTGGGCTATCCCGGGCCTTCCCCCCTCGTTTCAGGTTTTACCATCCCCGCAAGGTTGTCAAGCAAAGAGACCGGACCGCCCGACCCCGCTCGATCCTTCATAAACATTGGCGCGAGGACGCGGAGGCGCAAAGACAGGCCGGCCAAATCAGAACGATTTCGTGAACGATCCTCCGGTACTCATTGCGGTATCCGGGATTCAAGGCAGCCCTCGTGGTTTTTGGGCCGATCCGGTCGTTTTTGACTGAGATAGCAATCAGGTATGGCGGCAAAGGCGGCCGCATGGGCTTTACGGGGCATCGGGCCGCAGGAAGCGGCGAATCTGCTGGCGCCAGGCGCGGGCGTCGGCCAGGGAATCGCGCAGGTATTGCGGATTCGTCAGCGCCCCCTCCTCGCCGCCGACCTTGCCGCCGCCGCGCTCGATCTGGTCCAGGCGCGCTTGGAGAAGCACCTCGGCCCGCCCGAGCAGGTCATAGGCCTGTTCGAGCTTTTCGGGCGTTTCCTGCAGCATCAGCAGGCGCCCCAACGAAAGGTAAGGGTAGAAATTGGTCGGCTCGTGCTGAATGCGTTTTTGCAGCATCGGGAAGGTGAGCAGGTTGCGGCTGACGCTCAGATCCTCGGGGGCGATTTCGTTGGCCTTCATGTAGTCGCGCGCCGCGTCCTCGAGCTGAAGCTTCCGAAACGCGTCATGCCCCTTGATGATCCACGGCAGGGCGGTCTCGTAACGCTTCAGGCGCTCCAATTCGGCCGGGGGGATCGTGTCCTTGCGTAAAAAAGCCCGAGGCGAAACGCGGGCGCTCATCAGGTCGTCGAGATTGTCGATCAGGGGCTTGTCCTCATAACCATACTTGGGCGATTCGAACTCGATGACCGGGTGATTCTGGGTATTGAGCACGTCGCCCGCAAGGTAGCGGTCGAGCGCCTCGCCGCCGGTGATGAAGCAGGAGAGCAGCTTGACGGGATCGTCGAGATAGAGTTCCGCCAGATCCTCGCGCACGTCGGCGTCTTCGAGTTGGCGGGCGAACATGGCATAGTCGAGCTGGATCTCGTGCTGCCAGCCGATCAGCAGGATGTAGTGGGTCGGCTCGTTGTCCATGAAGAACACGCCCATTTTGGGGAAAACACGGTGAAATGTCCGCAGGGCGCACTTGAACATGTCCTTCGAGAGACCGGCCAGCGGCATCCACACCACCACAATGCCCTCGGGGGTCAGCCGGTCGCGGCATGCCTGGAAGTATTCCAGGTCATAGAGATTGGCGTTGGATTTGTAACGCAGGTCCGTGCAGTCGGTGGCGATGAAATCATATGCCTCCTCGGTGTAACGGAGGTAGGAGCGGGCGTCGTCGAAAATGATACGATAGCGGGGATCCCTGGGGCGCGGATAGATCAGCGCCCCCGGCCGGCCGGGGTCGAACTCGCCCCGGAGGCCGTGGTTGGCGGCGGTCAGCCAGGGCGCGGCGTCGAGCACCGTCGGGCAGATCTCGACGCAGTCGATCCGTTGAAGCGGGTCATGGAGCTGGAGTGAATAGGAGCAGCCGCCACTGCCGAAGCCGACTGTCAGCGCGGCGGTCGGCTTGGTTAGCAGCATCATCGGCACGTGGGCCAGCGACTTCTGGTCGGTTTGCATGACGGGATCGGTGCCGGCCACGCCCACCCCGTCGACGTAAATCAGCCGGTCGCCGGTGGCCCGGTTCTCGACCACCGAGACCGTGGCCAGGGGACCTTCCTTGTAAAATCGCTCGGTTTCCCAGAGGCCGATCCGTTGAAGGCCGCGGTCGTGGGGCAAACCCCAAATGACGGCGGCCGCCATCGCGGCCGAAAGGGGCACGAAAATTTTCAGATGCAAGACGCCGCGACGCGACAGCCAGATCGTCACGAGCCCCAGCACCATGTCGACGACGCCGAGAGTGAGAAGCCCTCGCGTCAACCCCAGGGCGGGCACGATGACGAAGCCCGCCAGGACCGAACCCAGGATAGCCCCGAGCGTGTTGAGCGCGTAGAGCCGGCCCACGTCCCGCCCCACTCGGCGAACCTGGACCACCACGCGTGCGGCGACGGGAAAGGCCATGCCCATGATGAGCGTGGGCACGCCCAGCACTCCGACGCTCTGCATCATGACGTTGGCCACGGCCATCAGCCAGTTCATCCGCCCCGTTGTTGGGTTGAAGGGGTCGCCGATGAGCAGAAGGTCGGCGCCATAATAAAGCATCGTGATCGAGTAGAGGATCGACATGCCGACCAGGGCCAGCAAGATGCCGTAGAGGCGCATGGGCTCGCGCTGACGGTCGATAACGAGGCCGATGATGGCGCTGCCGATGGCCAGGCCCGCCAGAAAGACGGTCAACATCGCCGAGAACGCGTAAGTCGTATTCTTGAGGTAATCGAAACTGAAAACCAGTGAGCGCGACCAGAGGACCTGCGCCGCCAGGGCCACGCCGCCGGTCATGAAGGCGGTGAAGAAAATCCAGCGATTCGCCCAGCGCTGTTCGGCGGGAAGGTCGGCAACCGGCGCGGCGGCGCGAGGGCCGGCCGAGGCGCGGGAAACGATTTTGACCGCCGCCGGCGCCGGCGCGGGCGCGGGTCGGGACGCGGGACGCGGCTCCAGCCGCGTCGAGATCAGGAAAGCCAGCCCGGCAATGACCAGGTTGAATGCGGCGGCCGCGCACTCGCTCTGGATGACGCCGAACTGGCCAATCAGCACGAATCCCGCGGCGAACGTGCCGGCCACGGCCCCGAAAGTATTCACCGCATACAAGCCGCCCACGTGCATCCCCAGGTGCGACTGCTCGCGCACCATGAAACGACTCAGGACGGGCAGCGTCGCGCCCATGAGGGTCGTCGGCACGATCATCATCGCGAACGAGAGAACGAAGCGGAAAGCCGTCAGCAACGCGAAATTCTGTCCCCAGGTCCGGTAGGCGAATCCGTCGGCCAGGCCGGCGCGGCCAAGCACCAGGGGCAGCGCCAGGCCGCAAAGACCGATGGCCAGTTCGATCAGGGCGTAAAGCCGGAGCGGCCGTGTCAGGCGGTCGCTGGTGCGCCCCAGGATCCACGACCCCAGGGCCAGGCCGGCCATGAAGGCGGCCAGCACGGCACAAATGGCGTAGAGGCCCGCCCCGAAGACGCCCAGCAGCATGCGCGTCCAGACCACTTCGTAAATGAGCCCGGCCGCCCCCGACGCAAAGAACAGCGGGTAGGCCAGCAGGCGCAATCCCCAATGGAGAAGGATGGGCGCATCCTCGGCGGCGGCCGGCGCCGCGGTCGGACTGGTTTGGGGCTGAACGCTCATTACGGCAATCCTTCGACGGGTCCTGCGGATACGCGGCCGGCCCCCCGCAGACACGCCCGGCGCCGCCGCCGCCGCGACGGGAACACGATCACGCCTCAGCTTATCGAAATGCCCGTCCCCCTTGCATCAACGTTTTTCGCCGGTGACGGAGCGAAACGGATCCGCATTGCTGCGATTATCGTTCGGGCCGCTTTCCGCTTGACAGCCCAAAAAGGGGGTCGGTACGATGAGGCTTGGGGGCTGCGGCTGATGGCGGGAGGCGCGGACACCCGGTTGCGGGGCGATTCCCTGGAAGCGAGGTTTCCGAACGATCCGGACGAAAAACCAAGTTCTGAAAGTCATCACCCTGGACCAGGACGAACTGCTCACGTTTTGCGGCCGCAACGACAGCAAACTCAAGAAAATGCAGGCGCACCTCAAAGCCAGGGTCATCCCCAGGGGGAATGAATTGCGCATCACCGGCGATCCGGGCGAGGTTGACAAGGCGTTCAACCTGATCACCGAACTCCTTGAAGTGCAACGCGCCAAGAAGACGACCATCACCGAGCACCAGATCGACGTGGCGGCCGACCACTTCGTGGGTGAAAACCACCCCGGCGCGCTGCAGGAAGTCTTTCTCGACACCATTCCCGTGCCGCTCAAGCGCAAGCATGTGGCACCGTTGACGCCCAACCAGCGTCATTACATCGAGGCCATCCGCAAACACGACATCGTCTTCGCCATCGGCCCGGCCGGCACGGGCAAGACTTACCTGGCCGTGGCGATGGCCGTCGCCAGCCTGATGAGCGGCCACGTGGGCCGGATCATCCTGGTGCGGCCGGCCGTGGAGGCCGGCGAGAAACTCGGCTTTCTGCCCGGCGACATCGCCGCCAAGTTCAATCCTTATGTCCGCCCCCTCTACGACGCGCTCTACGAGATGCTCGACACGGAAAAGATGCGCGCCTACATGGACGACGGCATCATTGAAATCGCCCCACTGGCCTTCATGCGCGGGCGGACGCTCAACAACAGCTTCATCATTCTCGACGAGGCCCAGAACACCTCCAACGAACAGATGAAAATGTTCCTCACTCGTCTGGGATTCGATTCCCAGGCCGTCATTACCGGCGACATTACCCAGGTGGACCTGCCGCAAGGCAAGTCCTCCGGTCTGATCCACGTGCGCAAGGTTCTGCGAAACGTCCCCGGCATCGAATTCGTCGAATTCACCGGGCGCGACGTTGTCCGCCATTCACTGGTGCAAAAAATCATCCAGGCCTACGAATCTCATGGCTAATGGCGCGCCCAGTTCCCTGCGACTCGACGAGGCGGGGGCCAAGCGCCCGCGGCGGACCGCCAAGATCCGCCCCGTCCGCCGCTGGACCGCCTGGGGCAGCGCCATCGTCTGGTACCTGCTGACCATCGCCATCCTGACCCCCTACAGTTATATTAAGCCATACAACGCCGTCAAAGGGGCGGTGCCGCACAGCGACGTGATCGCCACCACGCGCCTGGAAGTCAAGGATCAGCAGGCCACGGAGGAGGCGCGCCTGCAGATCGTCAAAACTAAGAAGGCGATCTACGTCCTCAACACGACGAGCATCGAAAACACCGCCCGTCAACTACTCAACGGATTCGTCGAGGAAGTCATCAACACCGCCCCCAAGACGTCGAACGAACTGCGCACGCTCAACCGCAAGTTGCGCAGTTCCTACGATATCGGCCTCGACGACTCGAGCCTGCACCAGTTTCTGCCCGACCGCCTGGCCGCCGCCAACCTGTCGATCGGCGCCGTCAAGGACAACCTCAACCAGATCATCACAAGTATTCTCAATTTCCGCCCCATCGTCTGGGACAAGGCCCTCTATCAATCGCACGTGGGGGCCGGGGTGATCGTGGTGGTCAATCCCTGGAATCAGGAAGAGCCGGTGCCCGATCCCTCAACCGTGCTCGACTGGCGCGAGGAGGTAAACAATTATCTGCTGAACAGCGCCCTGCCGGCGAGATTTCCCGGCGCGAATCTGGCCGAGTTCCGCCAGGCGGCCGCGGAACTGTTGAGGGCGATACTCAAGCCCAACCTGGTATACGACAGCGCCAAGTCGCAGAGCGCTTATGAAGCGCGGCTCAAGGCGCTGGAGGCGAATCCGCGGACCAAGGTCTTCCAGGCAGGCGAATTGATCGCCGAAAAGGACGTGCCGCTGACCCAGTTGCAGGCCGATGCCCTGCAGCAGATCAACATCGAAGGCCGCGCCTCCTTCGCCCGCAAGATGGTCGGCATCCTGCTCATAACGGCGGTCTTTTACGCAGCCATCGCCTTCTACCTGCGCTACTTTCAGAAAGACACCCCCCTCAACGCCTCGACCATCACCCTGCACGCCCTGCCGCCGATCATCGCCATGGCGATCGGCCAGTTGTTGCTGGCCCAATTGGGCAATCGGGCCGATCTGTGGTTTCCGGCGGCGATCGTGGGCATCCTCGCTTCGCTGCTGTTGACCCCGCGCGTGGCCTTCGCCCTGGTGCTGGCGACCAGCTGTCTCTTCGGCATCGTGACGGGCCGCGACCTGGGCTTCATCGTCTTCGCCCTGTTCGGCGGCTACGCGGCGGTGATGCTCAGCCGGCGGATGCGGGCGCGCGGCGAAGTGCTGCGCGTCGGCGTCCAGGTGGGTCTGGTCAACGTGGTGACCATCGCCATCCTGGCCCTGCTCGTTTCGGCCTCGCTGCCCCTGGTCCGCGAACTGATCTTCGTCTTCATCAACGGCCTGGCGTGCGCTTTCGGCACGCTCATCCTGCTGGTGGTCTTCGAGAAGGCCTTCGGCATCGTGACCGACCTGCGGCTGCTCGAGCTGACCGGTCTCAAGCACCCCCTGCTCGCCCAGCTCGAGGAGCGCTCGCCGGGCACCTACCAGCACGTGCTCAACGTGACCAAACTGGCCGAAGCCGCGGCCGAAGCCATCGGCGCCAACTATCTGCTGGTGCGCGCCGGCTCGTATTTCCATGATATCGGCAAGATGGTCAAGCCCAAGTATTATTCCGAAAACCAGGTGACACTCGACGACAAGAAGGCGCACTCGCGCCTGACGCCATACATGAGCGTGCTGATCATCAAGAACCACGTCAAAGAGGGGATAGAACTGGCCCGCAAGGCCGGCTTGCCGCAAAAGGTCGTCGACTTCATCCCCCAGCATCACGGCACGGGCCTTATCCGCATCTTCTACACCGAGGCGCTCAAGCGTTACGAAAACAGCGAGACGGTCGATCCGGTTCACGAGGAGGACTTCCGCTACCCCGGACCCAAACCGCAATCGGTCGAGACGGCCATCGTGCTGCTGGCTGACTCGGTCGAAGCGACGGCGGCCAGCCGTTTCACGTCGGGCCAGGTCAACATCAACGAACTGCGCCGCGTCGTGCAGCAGACAATATCCGAAAAGTTTCTCGACGGCCAGTTCGACGAGTGCGACCTGACGCTGCGCCACCTCTATCTGATCCGCGAGGCCTTCGTGCGGACATTGATGGCGCGTTACCACTTCCGCATCGCCTACCCGGCGCCGCCCCAGCGACGCGAACCCCCGCGCGACGCACGCGAAACCACCGGCCCCATCGCCATCGCCGGCCCCGTCCCGACCGGCACGCAGGGCTGACCGCCCCACTTTTTCGTAATCGTAATCGTGATCGTGATCGTTATCCGTTATCATAACAACTTACGTGTCGGTAATGCAGAAGCGACGAAAATCCCTGGCCATGCACATCACTCACGTGGGATAGGCCATTGCGTGTCGCAACCCCCCATGCAGGGCGGCGATGCCAAGATCGAGCGAAGTCAAGTTCGCTTTGACTTTGGCATGGCGGTCCTGTCATAATTTTTCGATTCCACCCGATCTATCGGCGATGGCTCCGTGCGGTTGGCGAATTGGGGGTGCGTTGAATGGCCAGTCCAAACGGGAACCTACACGGGATGCAAACCCGGGGCAGTGGCGCGAATAACGCCGGCCCGATCGCGTCGCCGGGGAGCTTTTTTTCCGGGGGAGCGACGCATATGAGAAAAACAGGCATCGATATTATCGGCGACTCGCCCTGGGGCACGCATTTCTGCCAGTTTTACCAGACGGGGCGAGACCTTGCCGACATCCTGGTTTCCTATTTCAAGGCCGGGCTCGAAAATAATGAATTTTGCATGTGGATAACCTCGGCCGACCTCAGCCGCGAAGAGGCCGAGGCGGCGCTGGCGAGCGCCGTGCCGGATTTCGACCGTTGCCGGCGCGCCGGGCAGATCGAGATATTGCCCTACACCGATTGGTATCTCAAAGACGGCCGGTTCGATCTGCAGCGAGTTTTGGCCGGTTGGGTCGAAAAGATGGAATCCGCCCTGGCGCGGGGCTTCGACGGCCTGCGCCTGTCGGGCAACACCGTTTGGCTGGAAAAGGAAGACTGGCAGGATTTCGCCGAGTATGAACACGAGGTCAACCGCGTCCTGTGCCGATACCGGATCATCGCTCTGTGCACTTATTCCCTGAGCCGGTGCGACGCCTTCGAAATCCTCGATGTCGTGCGCAACCACCAGTTCGCCCTGATCAAAAATAACGGCGCCTGGGAGCTGATCGAGAACTCGGTCCACCGGCAGGTCCGGGTAAACATGCATGCGAGCGAGGCGCGCTACCGCGGCCTGGTGGAGGTTTGCCCCGACGCCATTTTCGTCATTCGCGCCGGCCGGATCGAGTTCGCCAACCCCGCGGCGCTGCGCCTGCTGGGCGCCGACCGACCCGAACAAATCGTGGGCAAGTCGCCCTTCGACATCTTCCATCCCGATTGCCACGCGCTCGTGCGCGAGCGCATCGAACGGGCGCTGCAAGGCGAATCCCAGCCGCTCGTGGACGAAATAATCGTCCGCCTCGACGGAGTGGTGGTCGATGTCGAATCCGCCGGTGTCGCCTTCACCGACGCCGAAGGAACGGCCGTCCAGGTCATCCTGCGCGACGTCACGGAGCGCAAGCGGGCCGAGGTTGCCCGGCAACACATCCTGGAGCGCTTTGAACTTCTGGCCGAAACCGCCGACAATTTGTTGAAAACGTCCGATCCGCAAGGGGCCGTGGACTCGTTGTGCCGCAGAGTGATGGCGCATCTGGACTGTCACGCTTTCTTCAATTACCTTGTCGACGAGCGGGCCGGGCGCCTGCGCCTCAACGCCTCGGCCGGCATCCCACGGGAAGAGGCCAAGCGGATCGAGTGGCTCGATTACGGCGCGGCCGTTTGCGGCTGCGTGGCGCGCGACGGCCAGCGCATCGTCGCCGAACGGATTCCCTCCACCCCCGACCCGCGCACCGAACTGGTGAAGGCTTACGGCATCCGGGCCTACGCCTGCCACCCGCTCCAGGGGCCCGGCGGCAAGACCATCGGCACCCTGTCGTTCGGGACCCGCAACCGCGAAACCTTCAGCGACGAAGACCTGTCGCTCATGAAGGCCGTGGCCGACCAGGTGGCCACGGCCATGATCCGCATCCGGAATGAGCAGGCGCTGCGCGAGAGCGAGGCGCGCTACCGTTCGCTGTTCAACGGCATGACCGAGGGTTTCGCCCTCCACGAAATCGTCTGCGACGGGAAGGGCGTTCCCCGCGATTATCGCTTCCTGGAAATCAATCCCGCCTTCGAGTGGCTGACGGGTCTCAGGCGCGGCGACGTGGTGGGCCGGCTCCTGAGCGAGGTTCTGCCGGGCGAAAGCGCCGTGTGGGTGAAGATCTACGGCGATGTGGCCCTGACGGGGCGCTCGGTGCATTTCGAGAATCGCTCCGCCGTTCTTGGACGGGATTTCGAGGTGTTCGCCTATCGCACGGCGCCGGGCCAGTTCGCCGTCCTGTTCGTCGACGTCACCGAGCGCAAGCGCGCCCAGGAAAGGATCGCCTGGCTGGCCTCCTTCCCCCAGGTCAATCCATATCCCGTGATCGAGGCCGACCTGGAAGGGGGCGTGGAATTCCTCAACCCGGCGGCCGAGAAACTGTTTCCCGATCTGCGCGAGCGGCGGGCCGATCACCCCTGGCTCGAAGGCTGGCCGGAGACGGCGCGCGAACTGAGTCGGACGGGCACGGCCGGAACCGTTCGTGAAGTTTTCGTCCAGGGACGCTGGTATCAACAGATGATGTACTTCGTCGAGCAGACCAGGCGGATCCGCATCTATGGCATGGACATCACGGAACGCAAACAAAACGAGCAGCTTCTGGAACAGCAGGCGAAGCGGTTGCGCGAACAGGCCGACCTGGTGGAACTGGCTCACGCGTTCGCCTGGGACATGAACGAGCGGATCGTGCGCTGGAATCGCGGCGCCGAAACGCTCTACGGCTGGACGAAAGACGAAGCCGTGGGCCAACTCGTCCACGTGCTGCTCAAGACGGAATTCCCCCAGCCGCTTGACGAAATCAAAGCCGCGCTCATCCGCGACGGTTCATGGGAAAGCGAACTGCTTCACGTCTGCAAGGACGGCCGGCGGGTCGTGGTGGCCAGTCACTGGGTGATCAACCGCGACGAACAAGGCCGGCCGGCGGCCATCCTGGAGGTCAACAACGACATCACCGAACGGAAACGGGCCGAACAGACGCTGCTCGAAGCCCGCGACCGGCTCGACGCTCACGTCCAGGAGCGCACGGCGCAACTGACCGCCACGATCCAGACGCTCAAGGACGAAGTCGCGCGGCGCACGCTGGCCGAACAGCAGGCTCGCGAGACCTCGCGCTACGCCCGCGCCTTGATCGAGGCCAGCCTCGATCCCCTGGTCACCATCAGCCGCGACGGCAAGATCACCGACGTGAACCGGGCAACCGAAGAGGCCACCGGCGTCGCCCGCCAGGAACTGGTCGGCACCGATTTCTCCGCTTACTTCACCGAACCGGACCAAGCCAACGCGGGCTACCGCAAGGTGCTCGCCGATGGTTTCGTGCGCAACTACCCATTGACGATCCGGCATCGCTCGGGCCAGACGATCGACGTGCTCTACAACGCCACAATT